>JAGQVC010000081.1 GCA_020438185.1 Bacteroidota bacterium | reverse complement strand
TGAACGAATCGATGAGTGAAACAGAGAGAACAGCTAAAGTTCGCCAGATTTCTAAAACCATTGAAACAGAAGCAACAGATGGAACGCATTACGATGCTGCCGTTCGTGGTTTCTTTGATGGGAACGAATACTATTTATTCGTTTACGAAACCTTTCCCGACGTTCGTTTGGTTGGCGCTCCACCGGAATCGGTAGGTAAGTATGGAGGCGATACCGACAACTGGATGTGGCCGCGTCATACAGGCGACTTTAGCTTGCTTCGTGTTTATGCTGGTCCTGATGGCAAACCTGCAGCTTATTCGCCTGACAATGTTCCGTTTAAGCCTAAGCACTTCTTCCCTATTTCGTTAGATGGTGTTAAGGAAGACGACTTTGCGATGGTTATGGGTTATCCCGGCAGAACTGACCGTTATTTGACATCGTACGGAGTACAAATGGCACTTGACATAAGCAACCCGGCTGTGGTAAAGCTTCGCGACAAGAAGTTGATGTTAATGAAGGAAGATATGGATGCCAGCAAGGAAATCCGTATTAAATATGCTTCCAATTATGCCCAAACAGCCAACTACTGGAAATACTTTATCGGACAAAGTGAGCAACTGAAGAACAACAATGTTGTAGAGAAAAAGCAGGAGCTTGAGAAGAAATTCCAGGATTGGGCCGGGCAGGATCCGGCTCGTCAGGCCAAATATGGCTCCGCATTGGCCGAAATCAAAAAGGCTTATGAAGATATGCGTTCGGTTACGCTGAACAGAACGTATCTAAACGAAGCGGTAATTCGGGGTGCAGGCGTTCCATTTTTCGCATATCAGCTTTCGCAGCTTGCCCCTGTTATAGCAGATTCGAGTAATCCGGGAGCACTGGCTGAAGCAATTGCAGAAATCCGCCCGGAGGGCGATTTGTTTTTTAAAGATTACAACCTGCCTACCGACCGTAAATTGCTGGCTGCCATGCTGGAAATGTATTACAACGACATTCCGAAGGACCAGCAACCGGAATTACTTGACAGCATCCACAAGCAATACAACGGTGATTTTATGGCTTACGCCAGAGATTTTTACAATCGCAGTGTATTCGCAACCTACGATAAATTCAATGCGTTTCTTGATGCACCTGATGCAAAGGTGCTGGAGGCAGATCCGGCCGTTGAACTGAGTAATGCTTTTCTGACGAATTACATTATGAAGTTCCGTCCCGCCATTACTGAGATCCAGAACAGACTGGAAAAAGGGAATCGTGCCTTTGTTGCCGGCTTGCGTGAAATGATGCCGGATAAAAAGTTTTATCCGAATGCCAACTCAACCATGAGGCTGACTTACGGGCAGGTAAAGGAATACGAACCAAGAGATGCGGTTGAATATGAAGAATATACAACTCTTAAAGGCGTGATGGAAAAAGAGGATCCAAGCAATCCGGAATTTGTTGTTCCGGCCGGGCTTAAAAACCTTTACAAGCAAAAGGATTATGGCATTTATGGTCAGGACGGAGAGCTTCACACTTGCTTCATTTCTACCAACGACATTACAGGTGGTAATTCAGGAAGTCCGGTAATAAACGGGAAAGGTCATTTGATTGGCTGTGCCTTCGACGGTAACTGGGAAGCAATGAGCGGCGATATTTTCTTTGAAGATCAAATTCAAAGGACCATTTCGGTGGATATCCGATATGTGCTTTTCCTGATTGATAAGCTGGGAGGAGCCGGTCACATTGTTGATGAAATGAAATTGCTCCGTAAGGGGAAAGAAGTTAAAAGAGTTGGATAATCAACTGATTAAGAATAAAAAGGCGCTTCAGGCGCCTTTTTTTGTTTGATGCGTATTGGTTTAAGTGAGAATTGAAAAACAGTTAGCTTATCTCATCTGATTCTTTTGTATAGATTTTTGAATTTTCTTTACACAGCAAACCGTGTGTGTATAGGAAACAAATAAATCTTTACAAATGATTGTTGTTTAAGGCAGCGGCTAACTTTCCAACTTTCATGAACCCGTTGATATTTGTAGAAAAATGGGGAGGCGCCAAATCGAATTCACTGAATGATTTTATTCCCCGACGGTTTGCGGGTATTGCATATTAAGGCTTTCCATTCGTTCAACCACGGCGCTTGCAATCAGATAATCGCGATACCAGTTTTGATCGGCCGGGATTATTTGCCAGGGTTCGGCCAGATTGCAATGTTCGAAAATATCTTCAAAAGCCTCTCTGTATTGCGGCCACAGTTTGGCTTCGGCCAGGTCGGATGCTTTGTATTTCCAGCGTTTTTCAGGAATTGTAAGTCGCTCTTCGAACCGTTGCTGTTGCTCCTCTTCAGAAATATGGAGGTAAAACTTCAGGATCTGGGTTCCACTCTCCTTAAGCAATAATTCCCAGTTGTTGATGTGGTTGATTCTTCGTTTTACCTCAGCTCCATCAATCCATTTCTTCACGCGGGGAACGAGAATATCCTCGTAATGAGAGCGGTTAAAAATCTGAATCATTCCCTTTGCGGGAGCGTGCGCATGAATTCTCCACAGGAAATCGTGCGCCCGTTCAATTTCGGTTGGAGCTTTATATGCTTTTACCAGACAACCCATAGGATTAACACCGTTAAAAACCCCTTTTACCGAACCATCCTTCCCGGATGCATCCATGCCTTGCAAAACAATTAAAAACGCATGCTTTGATTCGGCGAATAAAACCGCCTGAAGCTCATGAAGACGCTCCCTGAGTTTTTTGGTTTTTTCCTTGATTTCGTCTTTGTCAAGTCCCTGTGGGGCGCGGGTAGATTCTTTAAGTCTCATCATTCTTCAATTTCCTGCAATATAAAAGATTACCCTTTCCTACCCCGCCCAATTCTGCCTGTCGAGGCTCCTTAGCTGTATGGCTTCCGCCAGATGTTCGGTGCGGATTCTTTCGGAAGTATCCAGGTCGGCAATGGTGCGCGCCACTTTAAGTATTCTGTCATACGCGCGTGCCGAAAGATTGAGCCTATCCATTGCGGTTTTAAGTAATTGCATACCTGTGTCATCAATTTTGCAGAATTCCCTCAGGTGCCATGCATTCATTTGCGCATTGCAATGAACACCACGAATGTCGGCATAGCGGTTCTTCTGAATTTCGCGGGCATTTACAACCCGGTTTCTGATTCTTGCACTAGGCTCTCCATCACGCGAAGCGGCCAGTTCATCAAATTTTACAGGCGTAACTTCAACATGAAGGTCGATTCTGTCGAGCAGCGGGCCGGATATTTTATTCAGGTATTTCTGTACAACACCCGGCACACAAATACAGTCTTTTTCGGGGTGGTTGTAATAACCGCATGGACAAGGATTCATTGAGGCAACCAGCATAAATGCCGCGGGATAATCCACACTCATTTTTGCCCTCGAGATTGTTACAACGCGGTCTTCAAGCGGCTGTCGCATCACTTCGAGCACCGTGCGTTTAAACTCAGGTAATTCATCCAGAAACAAAACACCATTGTGTGCCAGAGATATTTCGCCCGGCATAGGGTTGCCTCCTCCACCAACTAAAGCAACATCACTAATTGTGTGGTGCGGACTTCTGAACGGTCTGCGGGTTAGCAATCCGGTATCCGCCGGCAGGCGACCCGCCACCGAGTGAATTTTTGTTGTTTCAAGAGCCTCTTCCATTGAAATTGGTGGAAGGATGCCCGGTAAGCGCTTGGCCAGCATGGTTTTACCGGCTCCGGGCGGACCAATCAGCAAAACATTATGTCCTCCTGCCGCAGCAATTTCCATAGCCCGCTTGATATTTTCCTGTCCTTTAACGTCCGAAAAATCAACCTGCCCGGGCTCCGGTTCCTGATTAAACAGATTAACCGTGTTCACATTCACTTTCTCTATTTCAGCAATACCGCTAAGGAAAGAAGCAACTTCGGTAATTGACTGAAATCCAAATACATCAAGACCGTCCACAACGGCCGCTTCCTTTGCATTTTCTGCCGGCAGAATAATTCCTTTAAAACCTTCCTTCCGGGCCTGCAGAGCCATAGGCAAGGCCCCTTTAACCGGCATCAAACCGCCATCGAGCGAAAGCTCGCCCATAATCATGTATTCGGCACAACGCTGATGCGGAATCTGGTCCGAAGCGGCAAGTATTCCGATTGCAATCGGCAAATCATACGCTGAGCCCTCTTTACGAATATCAGCAGGAGCCATATTGATCACGATTTTCTTTCCCGGCATGCGGTAACCCGAAACCAGCAGCGCCGACTCGATTCGCTGGTGACTTTCCTTGATTGCATTATCGGGTAAACCAACCAGAAAAAACTTGATACCCTGAGCTACGGTAACTTCAATGGTAATCGTGGTAGCGCCGACTCCAAACACGGCACTTCCGTAAACTTTAACAAGCATACATGAAATAATAAGAAGGTAAAAAAACAGTAATTAAACCGCTATTTACGCAAGCTTTCCAAAACGCCTATCAAACAGTGGATAACTTTGATGTGGACCTCCTGTGCACGGTCAGCATATATACTTTTTGGACTCCTTATTTCCACATCGCAGAGCGAAGCCATTTGGCCACCGTCCTTTCCGGTTAGACCAATTACCTGCATGCCTTTTTCGCGGGCTGCCTCAATAGCGAGTATTACATTTTCGGAATTTCCACTGGTGCTAATCGCCAGCAGGGTGTCGCCGGGATTGCCAATTGCACGGATGTATCGCTCAAAAACATGCCTGTAGCCATAGTCGTTGGCAACGCAGGAAATATGCGAGGGGTCGGAGATTGAAATAGCTGCCATGGGTTCGCGGTCATCGCGGAACCGGCCGCTTAGTTCTTCGGCAAAATGCATCGCATCGCACATGGAACCACCGTTACCGCATGAAATGATTTTACTGCCTGCTTCGAGACTTTTGTGCATAATTAGAGCTGCCTTTTCAATTTTAAGCAGGTTTTCCGGTTCTGATATGAATTGCTCCAGTACCTGAGCTGCCTCCCTGAGTTCAGTGCTTATGTAATTGAGGTATTGACTCATTTATTCGTCGTAAGGGCTGAAAATAAATCCGGCATCATCGCCCAGCAGGGCGAAAATACAAACAAAGCTTCGAGGGTCCTTGAATGCTTTTCTGAAATCGTTGAGTTTTTCTCCCGAAATGAGGTTTCGCGCCACAAATTCTTCGAGCGTAGAAGCGTAAATACTGAATTCCAGCGCCAGTTCTTCTTTATCGATAATCATTTTCCCAAGATTTACAGGCTTCTCGGATGCGATAAAAAGCGGGTACTTACTTACTTCGTGCTGCAAAACTTCCTCAGCAATTTCGCGAATTGATTCCTTGTAAATAGCCAGATTTTGTTCGAGTGTTTTTAAGGCCTCGCTGTGTTTTTCAAGATTTGTCATAGGATCCGGTCCTTTGATAGTCCCTGAGTTTAATGTATTTTAAAAATGTGTAATAAGATGCCATTCGGGCAATTACCCAACCTTTGTAACCATCCAGAAAGCCCAGTCTGAGAATGAAGTCACGTATAAATGCGTGCGCCGGGCGAATGAGTAAATGGTGAGCCTTGCAACGTTTTCCTTTGTCGAAATAAGCTTTAGCAGCAATGCTGCTGAAAAAATCGACACGTTTAATGTGTTCCTCAATCGTTTTATAGGAGTAATGCAGTAAGTCACCTTTCAGGTGGAAGACTTTTTCAGATTGAAGGGGTTCCGCCCTGTCGTGCGGATTAACACCTGTCCAGCGAACTTTGCTTTTATCGAAAAGCCTGAGTTTGCGGTCGGGATACCAGGTTCCGTGTTTAATCCAGGAGCCGCAATAATTATTGAGCCGGTTCATGGTGAATCCCGTTTGGGGATTATCAGCCATTGCTTTGCGAACAGATTCTGCGAGCTGCGGACTCAAGGCTTCGTCGGCATCGAGAGAAAGCACCCAATTATTGGAAGCCTGATCAAGCGCATAGTTTTTCTGTTCGATGTGGCCCTGAAATGAATGCACGATAAAACGAACACCGAACTCGCTGCAAATTTCAGCTGTTTTGTCCGTAGAGCCTGAATCAACCACTACAATCTCATCAACGGTACTTTTAAGAGAATCCAAACAGCGTTTGATATTCTCCTGCTCGTTGTAAGTTATGATTACAGCCGACAGTTTAGGCATAGCGTCCAAACGTACATAAAAAAAGCCCTGTTTTCACAGGGCTCAAATGAGATTCAAAGTTTCTGATCAGCTTAAAAGCTCAATCATACGGTCTAATCCTTTGTTGTAATTGGTAATCTGATTACCGTCAAGCTTTTTATTGGACAGATTAGAAGATACATCCCTTAATACTTCAAGAAACGCAGGAATGCTAACTCCTCCATTCTCGAACATATTTCTGACAACTGCTTTGGTGTTCAGTTCTTTACTCTCATCATAAAGGTTGATGATTTTCTTAAGTAGCGCGATTTCAGCATCGGCTGCACCCGAACTCATTGAAGTTGAGCCAGAACTAGTTCCCGGAATATTAAGACGTTTATCAAGAGATTCTGATTCACCATTCAGGTAACGGATAAAATCATTCAGCTCGATATCAAAAATCTTGGATAAATCGGCCAATCTGTTCAGGCTTAGTTTAGTTACTCCACGTTCAATTTTCGAATATGCACCAACAGTAATATTTAATGCTTTGGCTACATTCTCCTGACTCATACTCTTGGAAACCCTGATGAGTCTAAGTCTTTCTGCTTGTTGTTTCATGATAATTATTTATGGTTGCGGGTGTAAAATTACAAATTTTCTCAAAATTGCGCGTATAACTTTTACATTTCAGACATTCAATGCCAAATCACCCAACGTATTTGTTATAAAAACGTGTATTGATTTGATTTCATGGTTTTTATACATTATCTCAAATTCAACCCAATATTAACGAAATGAATTTTTAACCCTATCGGGTTATATGTTTGAACGAAGGGTTACATATTTTTATGACATTTTTTGCCTTTTTTGCAAAACTCACTTATTTTGATTGAATACAAATAAGATTCAGTCCCGCGCTTTGACAATTCAGTGACATTGCTGAACGGCTGCACAAATAATTTTGCAATTGGTTATTACATCAAGTTTTGAAGGATTTCAGAGTCATCGCTTTCACGCATCGAAACACACCTCTTGATCAGGTAGGTAAGTTTCATATTGATGAAAGGCTACGTAATAGCAGACTTTCACTTGTTTCAGAATCCTTAAATCTTCAGGAACTTGTATTCATCAGCACCTGCAACAGGGTTGAATTTGT
>JAGQVC010000080.1 GCA_020438185.1 Bacteroidota bacterium | reverse complement strand
AGTGTTCCTGCCATATATCGCCTGATCTCCTGCTCCATCAATGCCGGATGCGGATCCCGGTAATAAGAAATAATTGACGAAGCAATTGCATATCCAACATCCAGGTTATCAACCTGATATTTTTTCAGCTCGGCTATACTCCCAAACGATTTCATGTGGCCGGAAACAAACTTTCTGTCTTCCTGACCAATAAACTTCATAAAAGGAACTGTCCTCACAGGTTTTTCCAGCAAACCGGCTCCGAGTTTTCTTTTCGAAATGCACCTGTTGCATGCCTCGGGCTGAAAATAAGGATTTGTATCACAGGCCGGCAAATCAGCGTTGCAGATAACCTGAACTATTTCATCACCTGCGTTCTGATGATTAGTAATAATCTCCAGCTCTGTCTCGTAATGAGTAGCCAGCAGAACATGGGTGCTGAAAATGGCAATTTTCATAATCAGCGAACGATTGTCCTGATTAACATGAATGCTTCAGCGAATGAGCAGCCTGTTGCAACACCCCAGCGCTGAGCTTGAATTTTCAATGCTTCAGGTGACCTCGGGTGCGGATAAGCCCGCTTTTCAAATTCATAGCTTTCCATCCCCTTAATTTTTGCATCTACATCCAACTCTTCTACGGCAACAAAAAAGTTGGGCAAGAACGGATTCGGATAATTAAACGCCTGCCATTCTGTAGACGATGGCGTTTCGAATGTTAACAAATGTAGCGTCTCTTCGTGCTCCATTGGCCTTATGGCAGTTATGCAGGCCTCAAATGTCCGCCTGTGATCAACATTGGTATCGCCACCGTGATGTGTAAAAATGATATCAGGTTTGAACTCAGATTTCTCCTTTTCAATAACCTTCACCAGATCAAGCAATTCCACCCCATCAAAACGATTATCGGCAAATTGATAGACACCAACAGATTCATAGCCGATTGCCTTGCGCGCCTCCTCAATGTTTGCACGATGCTGCTTAAGCTCCCCTTCCCATTTTTCCACATCTCGTGATTCGCTTCTTGAAGTTATGCCCTCACCAAGAATGATTGCTCGTACCACACAGGAATGCTTCCTGATTAGTTTGTGCATGGTTGCTCCCAATCCTAGTAGCTCATCATCAGGATGTGCTACTACAACCAAAATTCGCTTTTCATTGAAATTAATCATATCGTTCGCTTCAGGTACGCTGCCCTTGTCAGTTTTTTGTGCATGCAAAGAAAAGAAAAAGAAAATCCTGAACTTGAAACTACGCAGAACCTTTACATTTCTTTTCTGCCTTAAATTCTATCTTTACCGCAAAATTCAACAGATGTCCGCAATTCAGATTCCCCTTTCAGCTTCAATGGAAATTACGCGCCGGGCATCTGAATTAAGCAGACAAGGAAAGGAAGTTTTCACACTAAGTATTGGTGACACCCATTTCTCCCCTCCGGTAAATATTCGGGAAAAAATGAATCATCTGCCGCAGGCTTACTCGCATTATACTTCAGGTGACGGTATTCCGGAACTTAGAAAACTGGTTGCCGACCATTATGGCAATTATGAGGCTTCGCAAGTCATTGTAGTTCCCGGGCTCAAGCAAGGGCTGTTCTATTTAATGACTGTTATTGAAGCACAGCATGTACTTGTGCTCGAGCCGGCCTGGCTTGGATATGAAACCATCATATCTATTTGTGGAAAAACGCCGGTTTCAGTTAACCTGAAACTGCCCGACTGGAAAGAACAGGTGGCAAATACCCGCTTTGATATTATTCTGGTTTGCAACCCAAATAATCCCGATGGTCGCCTGTTTTCTGTTGAAGAACTTGAATTCATCCGCCTGCAGGCGGAAAAACAGAATGCCTGGATTATTTCGGATGAAATTTATGACCGGTATATCTATTCCGGTGAAACGCCTTCAATGCAAACCATTGATAATTACAGCAAGCTGGTTCGCTGCGCCGGACTTTCAAAATCGCATGCTATGACAGGGTTCCGGATTGGATTTCTGCTTTCCCGTGACACCGCTCTGATGCGAAATTTGTCGGCACTAAATCAGAATACGGCAACCTGCACTCCTGCAATTAGTCAATACCTGGCCCTGGAATTCGAAAACGCGCTTCCCGAAGTGCAGACATTCCGTGATTATTACGCCGAAAATCTGAAAGAGACATTAAAGATTTTTCCCGAATGGAGCGCATTCACGCCTCAGGGTGGCTTCTATTTCTTTGTTGATCTTTCAATTTACGGAATATCAGATGCCGAAAAGTTTTCATCCGAATTGCTTGAAAATGCATTCGTTGCAATAGTTCCCGGCAGTGCGTACGGTAAAGGTTTCGATTCCTGGGTTCGTATTTCAATTTCTCTCGACCGGGAAAAACTAACTAAAGCACTGCTTCTTCTTAAATCTTTCATTAATCAGTACAAGCCTTGAAAACCATTCAAATCGGAAACAAACAAATTGGCGCCGGTCACACATATATAATTGCCGAAATCGGTTCCAATCACACACGTGATATCGAAATTGCATTCGCTCACATTGATGCCGCTGTAGAATGTGGTGCAGATGCTGTTAAATTTCAATCGCTCCAACTCAATGAGTTGTATCACAAGCCTTCGGCTGAAATTACCGAACTGCACCGTCAGATTGACCTTCCGGAAGAATGGCACCAGCCACTGATGGATTACTGCAATCAAAAAGGCGTTGATTTCTTTTCAGCACCAACGTATCTCAAATCTGTTGATATTCTTGAGCAAACCGGTGTTAAGCTCTACAAACTGGCTTCTGCTCAGATAGGTACTTTTCCGCAAATCGTAAGAAAAGTTGCAGCTCTTCAAAAACCTGTAATTCTTTCTACAGGGCTCGTTAATCAGGATGCGCTTGACCGGGTTATGGAAATTTTCCGTGAAGAAGGGAACGATCAAATAATTATTCTGCATTGCAACAGTATTTATCCGGCACCTTACGACAGACTAAATCTTCCAATCATCAATCAATACCGCGAAAGATATGGTGTGCAAATCGGGTTCTCTGATCATACCGAAGACTCAACAGGAGCAATTGCCGCGGTAGCACTTGGTGCAACCGTACTTGAAAAACACTTTACATTAAGCAGGAGGCTTCCCACTCCGGATGCACCCTTTGCACTGGAACCGGACGAAATGAAAAATTATATTTCAGAAATCCGCAAAACAGAAAAAGCAATGGTTTTCCGCGAAAGAAGCGACATTCAACCCGAAGAAGCTGCCTTTAAACAAAGGATTTTGTATCGCCTGATATTGAAAAACTCAGTGAGCAAAGGAGCCCAAATTGGCTTTGCTGATGTTGATTTTTTACGTTACCCCGAAGGGGTTGATGCCCGCGATTTCTTTAATGCAGGGAACAAAGTAACCGCGCTTACTGACCTGCAACCAGGCCTGATTAATCCACAAAACATTGAGTTCTAAATTGCTTTAAAGTGCGTATTCTAATTATCAATATTGGTTGGGAACAGGAACCTCTGATTGATTCCTGCTTCCAGATTTCAGGTGCCGAAGTGTATGCTGTTCATTACAATTCGCTTGGCTATCGCCACGATGAATACAAAAAAGTTCTTGTAACAGATTTACTTGACCTTCAGAAAATTCTAGACTTTGCGGCTGAAGTGCAACCTGAAATGGTTGTTAGCGACCAATGCGATTATTCGCATGTTGCCCAGGCAATGGTTGCTGAAAAATACAATTTGCCGGGTCCCCGAATCAATACAGCTCAGATTTCGGCCAACAAATGGCTTCAACGCGAAAAAGCAAAAGCAGGCGGCGTTCTGATTCCGGATTTCAGAATGACGTTAAGCTCTGAAGAAGGAAAAACAGCTGCGCGGGAAATTGGCTATCCGGTTATTTTGAAACCAGCCGATAACCGAGGATCATTCGGAGTTGGTGTTGCTAATTCAGAGGCCGAACTGGCCGATGCCTGGTTTCAGGCATTCGCCAACAGCCATTCCAGAATGGTTATGGTTGAACAGTTAATCAAAGGCTACGAGATTACAGTTGACGGATACATCTTCGATGGTGTTCCGAGATCACTTTCGCTTGCAAGAAAAACACATGTGAGCAATACAACCCGGGTTGCCGTTGATATAAAATATCCCGGCGATATGCCGGAAGATGTATATAATGCAGCCATGCGCAACAACGAAAAAGTGGCATCCGCTCTGGGATACAGCTTCGGTATGATACACAGTGAGTATATTATTGAAGATGGCAGCAACGATATTTACCTGGTTGAGTCAGCAAACCGCGGAGGAGGAGTTTACACTTCCGAAATAATAGTTCCGGCTGTCTCCGGCGTCGATGTCCTGAAAGCTCTGGTAAATGATGCCTCAGGAAATGCTCCTTATGCAATGCCGGGACAGGTAAAAGCGAATCAGGTTATTCTTAAATTTTTTAAGTTTGACCCCGGACATGTGTTGGACATTCTCGGACTGGATCAGCTTGATCAGGATCCTCAGGTGCTGAAATACAGGCTTCTGATTCAAAAAGGTCACCGGATTTCACCTATTTCAAACGATGGAAATCGGCACGGATTCATCATTGCAACTCATGAAAGCGATGTGAGAAAGAAAGCAGAGCAGATTTTTAACCAAATAACCATTCAATACGCCGAATCATGAATCAGGACATGAATAATCTTTACAACCGAATCATACAGACTATCCGTAAAAACAGAATTTCAACTGTGGAAGTTGCAGATGCCCTGGGTAAAAAAGGAGTAATAGATGGTATTTCTCCGGTTTGCACCGGGAAATTTGTGGTTGGTCGCGTACAATATATTTATGGTCACAGCGAATCAAACTGGCCAATTCACGAGCAAGGCGAAAAATTGAGAGAAGGGGGAATTTTGTTTGTCGACACCTTCAACTGCAACAACAAAGCTGCTTTTGGCGACATCGTCTCCAAATATTTCATTCTGTACAAGGAAATGGAAGGTCTGGTTGTTAACGGTCTCATGCGCGATGCCCACACATTGCGTAAAGAGGGCTATCCTGTATGGTGCACTGGAATTACCCCGCTTGGCTGCACTAATAAACCGGTGGTTTTAACCCCCGAAATTGAGGAAGCAGTTGCAAAACGCCGCGAATTGTTCGAAGATTCTATCATGATTGCTGACGATTCGGGCTGTACCATGATTGAAAAGAAAGAAATTAATGAAGAGCTGCTGAATAAACTGGAATTTATTGAATTGCAGGAAGATATCTGGTATTACTGCATCGACTCCCTGAAATGGAGTACTTACAAAACCATTTGTGAAAAAGCATATCTAACCGATAGAGACGTGCTTCCCGAGGTAATGCAGGAGAAATTGCGGAAATTTGATATTTAGTCAGAGCTGAAATTCAAAGCGGATTAGTTCAGTATTTTGTCTGAACTCTGTTCCTGCTTCACTGAACCCTGCTTTGCGGAAAGCCCTAATTGAAGCGAAATTAGATGGCTTTACCAAACCGGCTACTGTGCCTTTCACACCTCCCTTTCTTAACTTATTTATGCCTTCTTTCAGCAAAAAGGCTCCGATTCCCATTCCACGAGATCCGGCATCAACCGAATAATCGATTTCAAAACAGCCTTCGTGCAGCTCAAACCGAATTTGCCCAAGAGGCTTATTTCCAAATAAAGCAATATAAATAAAGGTTTCCGGGTCAGTTAATCGACGGCCGAACCAGATGTGATGCGCTGAAGCGGAGATTTGTTCCGGATTGATTGCATTATTCCTGACTTCAGCCTGATTGGCCCAATCCAGAAGGAATTGCTCGTCACCGGCTTCAACCGGTCTTAAAACTAAATCTACTTTTGCTTCGCTCATTAACTTAATATCTATCCGGCATTCTGGAATGCCAAAACCTCCTGGATAACAAATCCCTGTTCTTCAGTTGTAAGTGTAGGGAACATCGGCAAACTTAAACATCGCTCGTAATAAGCTTCAGCTATAGGATAATCACCCTTTTTGTAACCGAGGTTACGATAGTATGGCATCGTGTGGACAGGAATGTAATGAACCTGCGCAAATATGCCTTTTGATCTCAGGTGGTCATACAAACCTTTTCTATCAGCAACCTGTATTACATAAAGATGCCAGGCATGATGGGCTGTTTCGGGCACATATGGCGTTACAATATTGCTGTTTTTAAAAGCCTCATCATATCGCGCAGCAATTTCACGCCTGCGGCGGATGCCTTCGTCAGCACGATCGAGCTGGCTCAGCGCAAGCGCAGCCTGAAAATCAGTAATCCGGTAATTGTATCCCAGTTCCTGCATTTCGTAATACCATCCACCATGATTATCTATAAGCAAATTTTCGTCTTTAGTGATACCATGTGTACGGAGTACAAGTAGCTTCCTGTAAAGACTCTCATCATTTGTAGTAATCATGCCGCCTTCGCCGGCTGCAATATGCTTTACAGGATGAAAGGAGAATATTGCGAGCTCTGCGTAATCTCCGTTTCCGCAAGAAACTGATTTACCGGCCGAATTTATAAAACTTCCACCCGGGGCGTGACAGGCATCCTCAATAATACTGCATCCATATTCATCGGCAAGTTTCCGGAATGCCTCCAGATCAACAGGCAACCCTGCAAAATCAACCGGAATAATTCCACTGAAAAACCCTGCCGGTTTTGAAGCAAGCAAATGGCGCGTTGCCTCTACACTAAGTGTATAGGTGTCCGGATCAATATCAGCAAACCAGACCTCCCCGCCACAATAACGAACACAATTGGCAGATGCTGCAAACGTAATCGGGGAAGTGATGACCCTGGAGCTTTCGTTGTAGTCAAGCGCCATGGCACATAAATGCAAAGCTGCCGTTCCATTCGACACCGCCACCGCATATCTGGAACCCGTATAAGCCGCAAACGCCTTTTCAAGTTCAGCGATTTTTGGTCCCTGGGTTAAAAAATCCCCCTGAAGAACCTCATTTACAGCTTTAATATCTTCGTCGGTAATATTCTGACGACCATAAGGAATATGAAATGAACTCATGATTTATTCTGTAATCTCTGGAATTTAAGTTCCGCTATTCCCCAATCAATAATTGAGTCAATGTCGTGACATTCGAGGCCAGAAACTTCATATCCAAATGAATTCTCGCTGAAGATCAATTCGGTTTTCATAAACTTGTTAGGTTTAAGCCAATAAAACATCCCTGCATCATGATATCTTGGAGGAAGATCTTGACTTCGATTTTTAAGATACATAGGCCAAACCATAGAAACTTTACCTTCCTCGTCC
>JAGQVC010000079.1 GCA_020438185.1 Bacteroidota bacterium | reverse complement strand
GTACCTGTGATTGCCGATGGTGGAATTCGCTTTTCGGGCGATATTGTTAAAGCGATTGCTGCCGGTGCATCAAGTATCATGGCCGGTTCCATGTTCGCAGGTGTTGAAGAGTCACCGGGAGAGACTATCATTTATGAAGGTCGTAAGTTTAAATCGTACCGCGGAATGGGTTCGATTGAAGCTATGCAGACCGGCTCCAAGGATCGTTATTTCCAGGATGCGGAAGATGATATAAAGAAACTGGTGCCTGAAGGTATAGTTGGTCAGGTTCCGTTTAAAGGCACGCTGAGCGAGGTTTTGTATCAGCTTATCGGCGGCTTGCGCGCCGGGATGGGCTATTGCGGAGCCAATTCTGTAGCTGCGTTGCAAACCAAGAAATTTATCCGGATTACCGCGGCCGGAGTTCGCGAATCGCATCCGCACGACATTACCATTACACGCGAGGCTCCGAATTATTCACGCCGATAGGCGGAAAATTACATTTTACCTACTACCAATTGGGTAAAATCTTCCGGTCTTAACCATTTTGAAGCAAGTGCCATGAGTTCGTCTGCCTGAATATTGCGGATGGTTGAAGCGTATCGTTTGTAATAATCTTCACCAAATCCATCCAGATGTATGGTTTTAAAACGCTCCATGTACTCGAATGGCCCTTCGAAACTTTTGATTAAGGAGCCCAGCATGTAATTTTTAACCAAATCGAGCTCAGCTGCAGGAACTGCCTCGTGATGTAGCACATTTATTTCCTTATAAATTTCATCCAGCGCAGCTGAACAAACATCAGCGCCAACTTCGGTTGAAATATAAAAATAACCGGCATGCTTCATTACAGCCAAACCGGCTCCAATTCCATAGGTATATCCTTTATCCTCGCGGATATTCGACATCAGGCGTGAGCCGAAATAACCACCCAAAATGGTAAGCAAAACTTTCATTCCAAAATAATCGGGATGATTGCGGGTGAACAATGGACGACCAATGCGAATGGCAGATTGCATCGCATTTTCCTTTCCGATAAAATGCTTACCACCAATCATAGCAGCATTCCCGGGCGAATGATGAACAGCCGAACCCCGCGTTTCGAAGCGTCCAAATTCATCCAGAATAAGCTGCTTTACGGTGTCGCTGATAAAACCACTTACAAATAGCTCAAATGGTTGAAACTGAATGTTATTCCTGTAAAACTCAATTACCTCAGCGCGATTTAGGTTTTCGTACTGATCTGTATTGACCGGAGTACCGTAGCCTTTTTCGCCAAATAAAAGCTCCTGAAAGCGTTTGCCAGCAACAAAACCAACCTTCTCGAGCCCTACCAGAAACTTCTGCGTTTTGTTGCTTTTGCTGATGTCAAATTCATCTTCAGGGTAGCTGGATTCGTTGATAATCTGACGGACTACCGGTAAAACCTGAGGAAGAAATCGATTGAGCGAATAGAGTGTTACCGAGCTGTAATCCTTACCGGGTTCTGTTTCAAGAAAAGCGCCGTAATTATCGACCCATTCAGCTATTTGAGTTGCGTTATGAGATGCGGTACCACCTTTAAGCATACTAACAGCCATTCCAGGAACTACCGGCAGCTCATGAGAAACAGCACCTGTGCGAAAAAGCAATTCCAGACGAACGACTTCCTGAGAGCCTGCAGAAAGAAAATGTACCAAAATTCCGTTTGCAAGCTGAACACTCAAGGGAAGGATCATTTGAGGGTCGCTTACCGGTTTTGCCTGAGGGGCAATGCTTCTGTCTAAAGTCTGATTCATACCTTCTTTCTGTAAAATAGTGTACTGCAATTTTCGGGACTAAGGATCGCTTTGGCCTGCGACATCACCTGTTCGGCACTAACTTTTCGGATTTTCCCGATTTCTGTATTCACTAATTCGGAATCGCCAAGTAATTCGGCAAATGCGAGCCCCATTGCTTTATTGAGGATGCTCATTTCCTCAAAAACCAGGGTGCTTTCTGCCTTATTCTTAACTTTTTCGAGCTCTTTATCAGTAATTCCCTGCGTTAGCAGGTTATTAATAACCGCGGTTACGGCCTCATCGGCCTGATGAATATCCACGCCCGGATTAACTTTTCCCTGAATGACAAGCAGCCCCGGATCGATATTACCGGTTACATAAGCCGAAATAGATGAAAAAAGTTGCTTTTCTTTTACCAGTGCCGTGTAAAGTCTGGATGAAGAGCCCCGACCGAGCACATCAGACAGCAAATCCTGCGTGTGATACAGTTCATTGGTTCTGCCACACATGTGATAAACCCGTGTGAGACTATCGGCCGGAACGTCCCGAAAAACTTCCAATGTGCGGGCTTCTGTTTGTTCCGGTTCAACCGGAATTTCCCGTTTATTTTTCTCGCCCGCCGGAATAGGTGCAAACCATTTTTCGCATAAAGCTTTGACTTGATCAGTCTTTACATCGCCCGAAACCACCAAAATGGCATTTGAAGGATGATAGTGCTTTTTGAAAAAAGCCTTCACATCTTCCATTCGGGCATTTTCGATGTGACTGATTTCCTCACCTATTGTTGCCCAGCGATACGGATGCTTTTTGTAAGCAAGCGGTCTGAGCAACAACCATTCGTCGCCATAAGGCTGATTGAGATAACGTTGCTTAAACTCTTCAACCACCACGTTTCGTTGCACTTCCAGCGATTTCTCCGAAAATGCAAGACTCAGCATCCGGTCAGATTCGAGCCAGAAACCCGTTTCCAGATTATCGGCCGGCAGGCTGAGATAATAATTGGTAATATCATTATTTGTAAATGCATTATTCTCACCTCCAACCTGTTGCAACGGCGTATCGTATGAAGGAATATTTATACTTCCCCCAAACATGAGGTGCTCAAATAAATGGGCAAAGCCGGTCATAGATGGGTTTTCATCCCTGGCACCAACGTCGTAAAGTATATTTATGCATGCCAGCGGAGTTGAGTGGTCTTCATGAACCAAAACCCTTAATCCATTGGCAAGAGTAAATTTCTCGTATTTAATCATGGGGCGAAAATAGAGGAATTAGTTGATGTGCTGATGTGCTGATGCTATAAAACACAAGTTTTTGCAAAGCAAAGGCTTAGTGTTTTAAGTCCGCCGAAGGCGGATGTTAATGTGCTGATGCTATAAAACACAAGTTTTTGTATTGTTTAGGCTTAGTGTTTTAAGTCCGCCGAAGGCGGATGCTGATTTGCTGATGCTATAAAACGCAATTTTTTTCGAAGAAAAAGATTAGCGGTTTAAGTCCGCCGAAGGCGGATGCTAATGTGCTGATGGGTTGATTTTGATGATTTGCTGATGGGTTGATTTACTGATGCTATAAAACAGAAGTTTTTGCGAAGCAAAAGCTTCGTGGTTTAGGCTCGTCCACCGAAGGCGGAAATTGACTGGATAATTTTAAGAGAGCCTGGTTTACACCACCATCAATGACGTCCTTATTAATAAAGGAGTGAGGCTGATTTTTGTTTTACTTTTGCTTCATGCAGGAATTGATTAATCAAGCCTGGGAGAACCGCGAGATGCTGAAAGACCCGGCTGTGCAAAAAACGATTCGTCAGGTAATTGATGAAATTGACAAGGGACAACTTCGGGTGGCGGAGCCATCGGCCGAAGGCTGGAAAGTAAATGACTGGGTTAAAAAAGCTGTGATTCTTTATTTTCCAATTCAACAAATGAAAACAGTTGAGCTTGGGCCTTTCGAATTTCATGATAAAATGCAGCTCAAAACAGGTTATGCCGGACTAGGTGTTCGCGTTGTGCCTCATGCCGTTGCCCGTTACGGAAGTTTTTTGGCCAAAGGTGTAATTATGATGCCTTCGTATGTGAATATTGGAGCTTACGTTGATGAAAACACCATGGTGGACACCTGGGCAACGGTAGGATCCTGTGCACAAATCGGTAAAAACGTGCATCTAAGCGGTGGCGTAGGCATTGGCGGTGTACTCGAGCCCGTACAGGCGAGTCCTGTAATTATTGAAGACGGGTGTTTTATTGGCTCAAGAAGTATTGTTGTTGAAGGCGCCCGAATTGGAAAAGAAGCCGTGCTGGGTGCTAATGTTGTAATTACGAAAAGCACACGCGTAATTGATGTGAGCACAAGCGAGGCAATTGAATACAAGGGATTCGTACCTGAGCGTTCGGTTGTGATACCGGGTTCGTACAGCAAACAATTCCCCGCCGGAAATTACCAGGTGCCCTGCGCACTAATAATTGGGCAAAGAAAAGCTTCGACTGACCTAAAAACCTCACTCAACGATGCTTTGCGTGAGCATCAGGTAGCCGTATAAATTGGATCGTATTTTAATTATACAAACTGCCTTTCTGGGTGATGTAGTTCTCGCAACTCCAGTTGCTGAATCGTTGCATGCAGCTTATCCAAATGCGCGTATTGATTTTCTGCTGCGCAAAGGCAGTGAAAGCCTTTTCAGAAATCATCCATTTATTAATGAGGTATTAATCTGGAATAAAAAGGAAAATAAATACAGGAATTTATTCGGGTTAATTCAAAAAATCAGAAATACAAAATACGATCTGGTTATTAATTGTCAGCGCTTTGCCGCATCCGGCCTGCTGGCCGGACTTTCGGGAGCTAAAACAATTTCGGGATTTAAAAAAAATCCTTTTTCATTTTTATTTAATTACCAGGCAGAGCATAAAATCGGAAACGGAAAGCATGAATGCGAACGCAACCTTGATTTGATTCATTTCCTTAAAATTGAAGGAATAATTCGCCCCCGCCTCTACCCTGTTGATCAGGAAACCAGTCAATTTAATTTACCACCCGATTACATTTGCATGGCTCCGGCTTCTGTTTGGTTTACCAAACAATTGCCCGCTGCAAAATGGATTGAGCTAGGCAATAAAATAATCCAGGAAACAGCCATTGTATTACTAGGAGCTCCAACAGACAATGAATTATGCGAATCAATTGCAGCAGAAATAAAAAACCATCAGGTAATTAATTTATGCGGTAAGCCTGATTTATTGCAAAGTGCAGGAATCATGAAAAATGCCCGGATGAACTATGTAAATGATTCGGCACCGCTTCATTTGGCCTCGTCAGTAAATGCCCCGGTTACGGCATTTTTCTGCAGCACGGTACCCGAGTTTGGATTTGGTCCATTGTCGGACAATTCAATTATTGTTGAAACTACCGAGAAATTAAGCTGCCGGCCATGCGGTTTGCATGGAAGGAGAAAATGTCCTGAAGGACATTTTCGATGTGCTGATGTGCTGATGGGTTAATGTGCTGATTTGAAAATTTGAAGATTTGGAAATGATAGAATACAATTCAGCTCATTTATTATTCTTTTATCTTCTACCCAGCACATCGTTAAATCAGCACATCAGCACATTAATATTATTATTTTTGCGGCCGTTGTGGAAAAGCTTAACCTTGAGAGTCCTTACATACGATTGCTGAGTGAGACGGCAGCTGAAGAAAATGCACACGCCTATCTGATTGGTGGTTACGTAAGGGATTTGCTTTTAAAGCGTGACCATAAAAAGGACATAGATGTGGTGGTTGAAGGCAGCGGAATTGATTTCGCCAGAGCTGTTGCAGGCAGGATGGGAAAAGAAGTAAAAGTGCATTACTTCAAAAATTTTGGAACTGCAATGATTCATCACAACGAAGTTGAAATTGAATTTGTAGGCGCCAGGAAAGAATCTTACCGGTCTGATTCAAGGAAGCCGATTGTTGAAAATGGCAGCATTCAGGAAGATCAGGAAAGAAGAGATTTTACCATTAATGCTCTCGCTATTCGTCTTCATCCATTCACCGGTGAAATAACCGATCCCTTCAATGGAATTGAAGATTTGAATCGTAAAATCATCCGGACACCTCTTGAGCCGGACAAAACCTATAGCGATGACCCCTTAAGAATGATGCGGGCAATTCGGTTTGCCAGCCAGCTTGGTTTTTCCATTGAAAAAGGTTCGTTTGAAGCTATCTGCAGGAATGCAGAAAGAATAAAAATAGTTTCGGCGGAGAGAATTACCGATGAACTCAACAAAATAATTCTTTCAGAAAAACCTTCAGTTGGATTTAAGCTGCTGTTCGACAGCGGTCTGCTTGCTGTCATTTTCCCTGAAATGACTGCTCTCGCAGGAGTTGAGGTAATTCAGGGCAAAGCTCACAAGGACAATTTCCTGCATACGTTGCAGGTACTGGATAACATTTGCAAAAACACTGACGATTTGTGGCTGCGTTGGTCGGCCATACTGCATGATATCGCCAAACCGGCAACCAAGCGATTTGAAAAGGAACATGGCTGGACATTTCACGGGCATGAAGACAAAGGCGCCCGCATGGTACCTGCCATTTTTAAAAGGCTCAAATTGCCACTGAATGAGAAAATGAAGTATGTGCAGAAGTTGGTAATGCTTCACCTGCGCCCTATTGTATTGAGTAAGGAAACTGTTACCGATTCGGCGGTGCGCCGTCTGCTTTTTGAAGCCGGAGATGACATTGATGATCTGATGACTTTGTGCGAAGCTGATATCACTTCGAAAAACCGTGAAAAGGTTAAAAAGTATTTGGCTAATTTTGAAGTGGTGAGGCAAAAGCTGGTTGAGCTTGAAGAAAAAGACCGATTGCGAAACTGGCAGCCTCCTGTTACGGGAACAGACATCATGGAAACTTTCGGCATAGCTCCGGGCAAGGAAATAGGAACCATTAAAACTGCTATCAGGGAAGCTATTCTTGATGGAGAAATTCCCAATACCTTTGATGAGGCTTATGCCTTTATGCTAAATCAGGGCAATGCCCTGGGATTGCAACCAATAAAAATTTTAAAATCGTCTATACAAGACACAGAAAAAGCTTAAGCAACCTTATGAGTATACTTCGTTTCAGAGTAACATTTGAAGATTACGATGATGTGCATCGTGATATGGATTTTGAGGCAACACATACGTTTGCTGACCTTTTTAACCAATTATTGAGTGCCGTTGGGTTTGACAATAAACACGAAGGTGAGTTTTTTCTGGCAGATCACAACTGGAGAAAAGGTAAAAGCATCGGCCGTTTGAGCGGCTCCGACAGTGGTAAAATGCAGAAAGTCGACCTGGTAGATCACATCGACGACCCGCATCAGAAATTTCTGTTTTACTACGAAGATGAAACCGGCTGGGGTTTTCAAATTGAGCTAATCCGAGTAATGGGTTCGGGCGAATACAGGGCGGTTTATCCAAAAGTATCGGCTTCATTCGGAACACCACCGGTTCAATACAAAGAAGAGTTGATAATCCCCGTTAGGGAAA
>JAGQVC010000007.1 GCA_020438185.1 Bacteroidota bacterium | reverse complement strand
TTATTTTTTGCCGGAGAAATCTCTAAAAGAACAGGGCGACAAAAGTACAACCGTTTTCAATATCTCCAAATCTTTTTTAAAGATTTTTTTCGGTTATTTTGTCCACCATTCGGCAGCCGTTTAAAGAACTAAGGGGCGGCAAAAGTACACACTATTTAATTCGTGTCAAGTACTATTTCAATCTTTTTTACTTGGCTTTCATATGTGTGCTGATAATCAGCCATATATTTTTAAGGATTAGCTCCCGCAACCGGAATTATCTTACCGTTGAACAGGTCATACCCTGAACTGGCGAAATCATAAATGAAGCTAGCCATCTGCTCAGCACTCACTCCTGAAACAAATCCGGGGAACGCTTCCTGCAACATTTCCGTGTCGACAGCACCGGGACAAATTGTGTTAAACCTGATGTTCGTATTCGAATATTCAACAGCCAGGCATTCACCCAATCCGGCGACAGCCGACTTTAAAGCACTATATAAACTGAGTCCGGGATACTTTGAGCTGCCCTGGAAGCCACCCATGCTTCCTATAAACAATACATGACCCTTATTGGCTGCTTCAAGCCAGGGCATCAATTTTTGCGTAAGAAAAAAGGGGGCATCAAAGTTAATTGCCTGCATCTTTTTGAACTCTTCTCTTCCCATATCCTCAAACTTTCGGTTGAGAAGCAGTCCTGCATTGTTAATCACAACCCTGAAAGCGGAAGCTTTGGAAGCGCTCCCGATTTTATGGACTGCATCTTCAAGCTGTTTGCTATCGGTTAAATCGGCCTGCAAGCCAATAACGCCCTCAACTTGTTTGAAAGCCTCGACATTTCTGCTTATCGCATAAACCTTCCAGCCACAGGCTGAAAACTTTTGTGCAAGTGCATGCCCGATTCCCCGACCAGCTCCGGTTATTACTACTTCATTTATCATTTGCGCAAGTTGGCAATTTTGACAATTCAATGGCTTGCTTCCTTTCATCTTATACATATATAATATATACCGCTCACTGATAATTATCTCCAAACCGGTACGTTATCAAGCAGAAACCATACTTTCGCAAGGAATAAATCAAATGAAGAAGTTCCATTTTTCGACTCTTGTTCTGTTATTTCTTTTAGGAATTTCAGGAATTCAGGCCCAAACCGATTACGGCGAAACCTTTAAAAGCAGACTTTATGTTGGCGGTTCTTTCGCCCTGGGCCTCGGAACAGTTACCAGCATAGATTTGTCGCCCATGGCTGGATATAATATTAACAGGTTTTTATCGGCCGGAATAGGGACGACCTATATGTTTTACTCATATAATGACCCTTATGGAAACGGGAGCGATTACAGGACCAGTTTCTGGGGCGGGCGTGTGTTTGCGAGAGCAGTACCCTTTCCGGATGCGCTCCGCGGCTTGTTTCTGCACGCTGAATATGAGTCAATCAGCAATGAACGCCTTGCCGAAGCCTACCCAAATGGTCCACTAGAATTAACCAGAGTATGGACACCTGCGGTTCTGGTTGGTCCCGGATTCAGATCTCAGATGGGAGCCAATTCCTATTTTACATTGAGTCTTTACTATAATGTATTGGATGACGGTACTGTATCAAGTAGTATATATAGCGGGCCAATTATCTATCGGATCGGATTCATTTTCGGACTTTACTAAAAAATAAAAGCCACCAATTGGTGGCTTTTGAGTTTCGATAAGGGCAAAATCTATTTAATTCCCAGCTTTGCTGCAATATCAGCCGGCAATGCTTTTTTATGAACCATAATGCTGGTTGTTTTATACAGCACGTAAGCCTCAGAGCAATAGAAGTAACCACCGCATTCATTGCTTTCATCTCCCCAGGAGTTCTTTACAATATAATACCTTGTCCCATTCTGATCTTTAGCCATACCGGTGATTTGCATACCATGGTCATCCTGAGTGCTCAGATTATCAAATGCCTCCTGACGAACTGACTGAGTGATGGTCTTTTGTTTCACCGGTGCATTCCAGGCAGCTTCTCTCTCCTCTTTTGACATGTTTTCCCAATCGCCATCGGGTACTATAGCCAGGCCATTTTTATGGGAGAACCCTTTTTCGGATACATCGGCCGCCCAGGCCACAGTGTAACCGTTTGAAATGGCAGCTTCAATAATTTTGGCAAATTCGTCCAACGGAACGTTGTAAACGGAATTCCACGCCCAATTATCGGGTACTTCGAGCACAAACTTCGAATAAAACGGATGATGAGAAAAAGAACTCACCTCAATATAATCATCAGGGATAATACCCAAAGACGATGCATATGCATTTGGATTTAAAGATTTAGTACCGGCCGGCACTGTAGCAGGTACAGCTCCAAGATAAGCATCAAGAATCGAATTAAATGCCGGTTTCCAGGCAGGATTCAAATGCCCTTCCTTCATCTCAAGCGTCGTGTTAAGCAGGTCTGTGAGCACTTTCTCCATTTCGGTGTGGTGAAAGCGTTTTTGGTCATAGATCAATCCGGTGTATGTACTCCTTGGGACAATACCGTATTCTTTTATGACATTCATAACATCGTGGAATGCACCTCCCTGGCTGAAATTGGTTTTGCCCATCATGCGCAGATATTTCTCTGCCTTCATCTGATACGCCATTCTGGCTATAAACATCTCCGAAAGCGCTACATCGGATTTATTCATCCGTTTTACTTCGGCTTCGAGGAATGACAATGCGGAAAAGCTCCAGCAGGTTCCGGTTGAGCCCTGATTTTTAACATCGGTTGAACCTATTTCCTTTTCAACGGTGAACTCATACTTTGAGTCCTTTTTGTTAGTGCGCGTTTGCGCAGAAGCTGCTGTGAAAACGAATAGCAGAATAGCAGCAGATAAAAACTTAAGTTGTTTCATACATGTTTTTAATTATTCTCCGCCGTAGGCGGATGATTTTGAATTGCAAATGAAATAAATTCCCAAAACTTGTTACCCGGCAGGGGTAAAAAGCATGCTTATTTATTGTTAAAATTATTCATGGTAAAAGCCAGGCCGATTGAGCAGAACGACGAAACAAGGTCTGCACACAGGCTAAGCCGTTCAGGCATCTTTGATTCTTCATCCCTGTTCCATTCTGATAACACATAATCAACCTGGCGACCTTTGGCGAAATCGCTCCCAATTCCAAAACGCAACCGGGCATAATCAGAACGGCCGGTAACAGACTGAATGCTTTTGAGTCCGTTGTGCCCCCCATCACTTCCCTTCCCGCGTAAGCGGATAGTGCCGAAAGGCAGTGCCAGGTCGTCGGTGACCACCAGCATGTTTTCAAATGCGACTTTTTCCTGCTGAAGCCAGTACTGCACAGACTTGCCGCTAAGATTCATATATGTGTCGGGTTTTAGCAGGATAATTTGCCTCGACTTATGCTTCCAGGTGCAGGTATGCCCGAATCTTGCGGCAGAAAAATTCAGATTATTTTGCTTCGCAATGAAATCGAGTACCATAAACCCAATATTATGTCGTGTATTGGCATACTCAGCACCCGGGTTTCCAAGACCTGCTATTAGGTATTTCATGGTTGCGAAAATAGAACGACTTGGAATAGAATCATAAAAAAAGCGCCCCCCAAAAATGGAAGGCGCCCGATAGTGTATTTAAAGAAATTACTTCTTTCCTTCGTCCTGAGCTGCCTGACGCGAAGCACGAGTTGCGCTCACACCAAGAACTTCGATATTTGGCGATTCAAGGAATGTAACACCTTGCACTTCCAACTGACCGATTTTAACACCCTGACCAATTTCCAATGGAGTTATGTCGATATCAATTGTATCAGGAAGGTCATTCAATAATGCTCTAACTTTAAGCTTACGAAGTTTAATTTTTAATTTACCACCTGCACGTACACCAACAGAATTCCCGGTAGCTTTAACAGGAATTGCGATGTTAACCGGCTTGTCATTGCTCACTTCCAGAAAATCTGCATGCAGAAGTTTGTCTGAAATTGCATGAAATTGAATATCCTGAAGGATTGCCTGGTATTTTGCACCTTCAATTTCAAGTTCAACGGTGTGTACATCAGGAGTGTACAACAAGGGTTTAAACGCCATTTCGGGCGCTGAGAAGTGAATCTGCTTACCGCCACCGTAAAGAACACAAGGTACCAGACCTTCGCCACGAAGCGCTTTCGCATCTTTTTTCCCTACGTTCGTTCTTGACGAACCGCTCATAAAGATTGCTTTCATATTAGTTGTATTTATTGTTTATTGATTTCAGCAAATGAAGTTGGAGCTGATGCTTTCGTAGTTGTGCACTTTGGAAACAACATCAGCGAAAAGTCCTGAAACGGACAGAACTTTAATCTTGTCAGACTGACTTTTAAGTGGAATTGTGTCGGTAACAACCAGTTCCGTTATTTTAGAATTCTCAATTCTTTCGAAGGCTTTACCAGAAAGCACAGGATGGGTGCAGAATGCGCGAACTGATTTTGCACCACGATCCATAATCATATCCGCAGCCATGGTAATTGTTCCTGCTGTATCAATGATATCATCTACCAAAACAACATCGCGACCTTCAACATCACCAATCAGAGTCATGCGTTCAACCTGATTGTGCACCTTACGTTCCTTATAGCAAATTGCCATATTCGCATTCAGGTACTTTGAATATGCGTTGGCACGCTTACTACCTCCCATGTCTGGTGCCGCCATAGTCAGATTTTCCAGATTCAGGGACTGGATGTAAGGTATAAAAATGGAGGATGAATACAGATGATCTACAGGAACATCAAAGAATCCCTGAATTTGATCAGCATGCAAATCCATGGTTATAATCCTGGTACAACCAGCTGCCTGCAAAAGGTTTGCGACGAGCTTCGCTCCGATAGCCACACGTGGTTTATCTTTTCTGTCCTGACGGGCAAAACCCATGTAAGGGATTACCGCAATAATTTGTCTTGCAGATGCTCTTTTTGCAGCATCTATCATCAGGAGTAATTCGAATAAATTTTCGGCAGGCGGGAATGTCGATTGAATAATAAACATATCGCTACCGCGGATACTTTCTTCAAAGGCAGTCTGAAATTCACCGTCGCTGAAACGGGTAAAACTAACCTTGCCCAACTCTTTACCATACTGATCGGCAATGAGTTCTGCCAGATACAAAGATGCTGTACCTGAGAATATTTTAACCGGGTT
This sequence comes from Bacteroidota bacterium, assembly GCA_020438185.1. GTDB lineage: Bacteria > Bacteroidota > Bacteroidia > M30B66 > M30B66 > M30B66. The sequence goes on along the minus strand of JAGQVC010000007.1, from coordinate 12,853 downwards.
TGTGTCGAGTGTGTTCGAAGTCTCCATATGAGCGCGCGAAATTACGATAAATAATTTTCCTGTGAAATTGCAATATCAAAATATTGAATCTGATTTTTTATACTTTTGTCGCCTCCAAAAACGCCCGGATGGCGGAATTGGTAGACGCGTTGGTCTCAAACACCAATAACTTCACGGTTGTGCCGGTTCGACCCCGGCTCCGGGTACAAAAATCAGAGTGAGTGTGAGAGCGAGAGCTGAGCACCTCTCTGATTTTTTTCTTCACTCTCAAACTCAAACCCGCTCTCTGCATTTTTATGTTTGATTTCGAAAAGCTTGATATACGCAAAGAAGCCAAAGATTGTATCTCAGCCCGTCTTCTTCACCCTGGAAACCGAAGGCGTTCACTGAAGAAATGTATTCACATGGCTTTCAGACTATTAAAACATTCCGAAAGCCAATTAACACAAAATAGAAATCGAATTACCTGATCAGTGTGACACTGCCGGTAAATTCCTTGTCTTCTCCAAGGACTCCTCTGGCCTGAACCTTATAGATATAAGTGTCGATCTGGGCATCTTTACCATCCCAACCTTTTAGCGGATCACTGGTACTGAATATTTCCTGTCCCCACCGGTTGAATACTGCAAACTGATAATATTCCGCATCCATACCCCTGGTTACAGGAATGAACACATCATTCTTTTCATCATCATTCGGCGAGAAGCCATTAGGGATGTAAACGGTGAAATCTTCAACCATACGCATTTCATCCTTTAAAATAACCTCGCATCCTGCTTCGGTGCTAACCGTATATTCAAGAGGGAAAACGCCTGTATCCGGCAATGTGATAAAAAGTGTATCGCCAACGTATTCTCCCAACGGACCTAAATTCCAGTGGACTGAATCTGCATTAAAAGTCTGACTCACCAACATAATAGTTGGTTCATTGTCTGTTGTAACGCGGGGATAAATTGTTAATGCAGGAATCGCCCTGGGAAGAATTTCGATGAAATCTTTTTCACTAAGCTGGGCAGTACAACCAATCACATCTGTCAGCGTGAGCGTTACATCGTACAAGCCGGCACGGTCAAATTCAAAAACCGGATTAGCTTCAGTAGATGTAGTGCCGTTGCTGAGTCTCCACAAATAGCTGAAGGGCCCAATTCCGTTAGTGGTGAAATCGAAGCTTATTTCAACTGGAAGGCAATCCCTGTTGGTGCTGGCTGTGATAACCGGCACGGGAGTCGGGTGCACCAGAATGTCTTTCGAAGCTGTTGAAATGTCCGGTGGACAGGTTGTTCCGCCAATAGTAACAACGTAAGTGTCTGTATTGTGAACCCAGATACTTTGTGTTGTTGCTCCGGTGCTCCAGGAATACTGAGGGGCCGGATTACTTGTTAGTAGAACACTATCGCCTTCGCAAAATGCTGTTTGTCCGGTTACTGTAATGCTTGCATTATCCGGTGCCGGAATTACATATACCTGAATGGGAGCAGAATTATTACTGGTGCATCCGTTGTTGTCGGTTACTGTCGCAGTGTACTGTCCAGAATTACCTACTTCAATCTGAGCCCCATTCATGCTGTTATTCCAATTGATGGTGCCTGTGCCCATAGCCTGAAGAGTAACAGTTTCGCCTTCACAAAATGTGGAAGGTCCGACTGCAGAAATTGCCGGAGCAGGCGGAAGAGGGAAAAAGCTAACCTGAAAAGGTGCTGAAGCTGCAGAAACGCATCCGTTTACATCAGTTATTGTAAGTGTTACCTGCCCCGGTACGGATACATTTATTGTTTGAGATGTTGCTCCCGTACTCCAATTGTATAAAGCCGCGGCGGGACCTGTAAGCTGAGCTGTTTGCCCTGTACAAGCAGGATAATTACCAATTGCGGAAATAGCCGGTGTTGCCGGTGATGGGTTTAATGTGGTACCAATTGTGGCTGATACCGGTGAAACACAGCCAGCAGCATCGGTTATTATAACAGTATAAGCACCGGTTTGTGTAACATTAATACTTTGTGTGCTGGCACCATTGCTCCATTGATAAGATGCAGCAGCAGGAGCTGTGAGTGTGACCGAACCTCCCGGGCAAAATGACAAAGATCCCACAGGCGTGATTTGGGGAGCTGATAGCGGAGCCTGCTCAGTAACATTTACGGCTGATGATGTAGCCTGACATCCATTCGCATCGGTAAGTGTAACGGTGAAGCTTCCACTGGAATTTACAGGAATGCTGGTTGTAGAAGCCCCTGTATTCCAGGAGAATGTTCCGCTTCCTGTTGCTGTAAGATTAACAGAGCCTCCATCACAGAAAGTAAGCGGGCCGTCGGCATTAATTACAGGCGCTGCAGGCAATGCATGAACAGTTACCGGAAAGGGAGCCGAAAGTGGCGAAGTGCAGCCATTGGCATCGGTAATCTGAACTGTGTAATTGCCCGATTGATTTACTATTAAATTTTGTGTTGTAGCCCCGGTAGACCAAAGATAGGAACTGGCTGCCGGAGCGCTTAATGTAACTGTTCCGCCCTGACAGAAGGAAACAGGACCAGATGCACTGATTGCGGGCGCAGCAGGTTGCTGAAAAACGGTTACTGTAACCGGAGCAGATGGAGCAGAAACACAACCATTTGCATCTGTAACAACAAGTGTATAATTGGTGGTGGTTGCCGGAGTAGCCACCGGATTTGCTATGGTTGTTGAAGATAGACCTGTTGCAGGAGACCATTGATAGCCCGCACCGCCGGAACCATTAAGCTGAGCACCTGTACCGGAACAATTTGCGGCATTGTTACCCGGATTGGCCACCGGTAAGGCATGCACCGTTACTGTTACGTTATCGGTTGCACTGCAACCTGCGGCTGATACACCGGTTACTGTATAAGTACTTGTTGCAGATGGAGTAACAGACGTATTTGCAGAATTTGGCGCAGACATTCCGGCAGCAGGTGACCAGGAATAGGAGGCAGCCCCTGAAGCACTTAGGTTCGCCGCTACACCATTGCATACGCTTACATCAGAGCCAGCGTTTACAGTCGGTGCCGGATTAACGGTAACGGTTACTGAGCCTGATGCCGGACAAGTTCCCGAAGCACCGGGGGAAGTGACTGTATACGTTGTTGTTACTGCTGGTGAAGCTCCTACAGCTGCTCCGGATGTTGAAGACAAACCTGTTGCTGGTGTCCATGAATAGTTAGGTCCTCCTCCACTTGTGGTAAGTGCAGTTTGTTGACCTTCACAAATAGTTGACGGAGTAGCTGTTACGGTTATCTGTGGAGCCTGATTAGCATTCACAATTAAGGTTCCAGTACCAATACATCCGCTTGCATCTGTTGCTGTTACGGTAAAAGCTGTATTCGCCGGAATAGAAGCGGTAGCAGTATTTTGTAAAGTACTGATTATATCATTCGCAGGGCTCCAATTATAAGTAAGTCCACTGCCAGCCGCAGTTGCCGTAAGTGTGAAAGGAGTTCCTGCACAGACTGGATTCTGAGATGCTGAAACAGTAACGGTAAAAGGAGGAATTACTGTAATCGTAACAGGTACTCTGGGTGTTGTGCAGGGACCAAAAGTAGCCTGAACCCAATAAGTTGTAGTTTGATTCAACACCGGCGTGGTGAAAGTTGGTCCGAGTGCAATTTGTGTTGTACTGGTTTGATTAAGATACCAGCGAATGATACCTTGTGCCGTTGCCGTGATTTGAGTGGAAGTTCCTGCACAAATTGTTTGGTCTGAAACCTGAACTGCACCCGCATCGCCGGAAACTACCTCTACGTTGTATTCTTCAACTTCACCATAGGCAGTAAAACCACCTTGTAATGTGCATGGATTGGAAGGTACGGTAGCAAAACTACATCTTACCCTCATTCTTTTTATTCCGGGTGTTGCTGTTGCCGGAACCTGAACTGTACCGGTAAATGTTTGATATCCGGCAGAAGGTGATGAATACACAAGCTCACCTGCATCTGAATAATCATTGTCAGCATTCCAATCCACCCAAATCGCGAACCCTTGCTGAAACTCCGGACCGCATTGCATGGAAACATTAAAACTGCAGCCCTGAGTGGCTGTTACCGTCTGATTGCTGTAATAGATGAAATTGTTAGTCTGAAAATTACAGCCTGAATTATTATTTGTGATATTGGTTATACCACCGGAAGTGCTGAAATTATTAATAAAATCTGCCGTGTACGGGGAAGGCCCCTGACATGACGCGGCATACTGAGGCGCGCAATACTGCGAGAATGCTGAGACCTGTAAAAACAGGAATAGCATGAACATCAGCAGATGTCGATTAAATACACTTGTACTTTTCACGTAGTGGTTCTTCTCAATTGGCTAAAATTATAAAAAAGTAAACTCTGTATAAACATTTATTGATTTTTTCCTGCTAAAAAAATGTCGCAATTCGTTCGTTTCCTTATAAATAGCCGCTTTTATCATTTTAACGATTTATTCACAACCGGGTTACGGGGCTTAACCCTCATTGTCTGAAGGCTGCTTCGAATCCATTCCTTTAATAATCTGATTAATTTCTTTTTCGGCTGAACGGAGACGGGTCTTACAAAACTCAATCAGCTCGCTTGCCCGTTTCACTTTTGCGGCAAGTACATCTACCGAAACTGACTCATTTTCAATTTCTTCGGAAATTTCTTTTAGTTCGGCGAATGCCGATTCATAGGTCATTTTTGTAGCCATCAGACTTACTTTTGTTGCTTACTTTGGTTTGAATTAAATCTTTTCCCAGCAGGATGTCCAGCTCATCTCCTTTCCTGACTCCTGCCGCATCGGTTATAATTTTCCCTCCCTTTCGAACCAGCGCAAATCCGCGAGAAAGTGTGCGCTCCGGACTTAAGAGCTTAAATACGGTAACATAATGCTCGGTAAGTCCTTTTTGTTGTTTAAGGAACTTCAGGCTTTCAGCCGGAATACCTTTGCTAAAATTCCCGATTGCATTTAATTCTCTTTCGATGCGAATTAGTGGTTTTGCAGCCATTCTTCCCGCGGCAGCGGAAAGTAAAGTATACTGCCTGCTGATTGCCGAATGACTGTTTTTTGATACAAGAGAACTTAAGCGAAACAGCACATCGCGACTTTCGGCAAGTATTAAGTTACACCCTGAAGTTACGCCGGAAGATAGAACCGAAAGCTCTTCCTTTTGCTCCGAAAGGAATTGCTGTGCTTTGATTATGATTGAATTACGCAACTCTAACACAGCTTGCTCAAAACTTCGGTTGTGCTCAATTATTTTTTCCGCAACCCGGGTTGGTGTCTTTTCTGAACTATGTGCCATTAAATCGGCAACAGATATATCCTTAAGGTGCCCGAGTCCGCAAAATACCGGAATCGGGAAGCGCGCTATCGCCCGTGCCAGCGGATAAGCATCAAACATGAGTAAATCGGTTTGTGAGCCGCCACCCCGCACCAGAACTACAATGTCAAATTCATCCTTCCGGTGGTAAATCTCAATGAAACGCTCAACGGTTTGCCTCCCCTGATCATCGTTCTGGACCTTGGTCGAAAACAGCTGCATGCTGAATCGATAGCCGAAAGGGTTGTTTTCAAGCGTGTGCACAAAATCCTGTAAACCTGCCGAAAATTCTGAAGAAACAATAGCAATCCGGCTGATAACGGCGGGAAGAACAAGTGTCTGATTTCGTGTGTAATACCTGTTATGCAAAAATTTAACTGCATCCGGATTTTCCTCACAAAGTCGTCTGAGTGTGATTTCGCGCTGCCTTCGTAACTCCCCGATTGTAAAACTTGGATCAATCCTGTGTATGGTTAGTTTTAAACCGTAAACCTCGTGAAACACCACCGAAACCTGCACCAACACTTTGATGCCGTTGCCAAAAGCCTGTCCTGTAATTTTTTCGAACTCCTCTATTTCATGGATTCCATCCTGAAAAATCATTGCAGAAATTTCGGCCATCAACTTTCCGCTTTCTTCCTCCTTTTCTATTAGCTGCATGTACTGCACGCCCTTTCGGGCGGAAAAATTCGAAACCTCAGCTACCACATAATAATACTGTCCCCCGAAGCGGTCGCGGAGCGAGGCCTTGATCATGCCGGTGAGCTGCGATAAGGAAAGTGGTTGTTCTGACATGGTGATCTTCAGCGCTAATATAAGCATGCTTCCGGCATATGACGAGGCAGGGAGATATACCTATATTTAGGTATTGAGTACCACTGAAGTGCAGAGTAGCTTTGGGATATGATTCAAAAGTCTGCCCTGCGCAACGTTTTTTGTTCCCTTTCAGCCCTGTTTCTGCTTGTGAATGTGGCTGCTCAGGATCTGGAACAGATTGGGCAACAGAAGCCTTTTAAGCTTAGCGGCGGACTTAGTGTTCTCGGAAACCTGTATCAGGTAAGCGGCATCCCCCCCCGGTCGAAACCCTTTTTGTGGTCAATTAACGGATCGCCTACCATGACCATTTATGGTGTTTCGCTGCCATTCTACTTTAATATTGGAGCGCAGGACCGCAGTTTTGGCCAGCCATTCAATCAATTCGGGGTTTCGCCTAAATACAAATGGGCAACTGCGCATCTGGGCTGGAGAAGTCTGCAATTTTCTCAATTTACATGGGGTGGTCTGGTCATGATGGGTTACGGGGCAGAGCTCAATCCGGGGAAGTTCAGACTGGCTTTTTTTCGTGGCCGGCTAAACAAAACCGTAAAGGAAGACAGCACACAAAGTTTTTACAACGTAGTTCCTTCGTATCGCCGCATGGGAACAGCTTTCAAATTTGGGGTAGGCTCTGCAAACAATTATGTTGACCTGAGTTTTCTAAAAGCCAAAGACGATTCGTCATCTTATCCGGATGCTCCCGTAAGGCTAAGGCCGCAGGAAAATGCCGTACTTGGTATTACCGGTCGCTTTCTGATAAAAAAACATGTTACTCTAGGGTTTGACGGCGCGGCATCGGGTTATACCCGCGATATGTCGGTTGATTCGACCGGCGACCCTGAACTGGAACGTATTCGCTTTATACTTCCGGCCAATGCTTCAACCCAGTTGCTTTTTGCCGGAAACGCATTTATAGGTTACGTTTCAAAGGCTTTTAATATCAAATTCAACTACAAAAGAATTGATCAGGATTTCAAGTCGATGGGCTCGTACATTTATCAGTCTGACCTGGAGGCTATTACGATTGAACCATCTTTTTCACTTTTAAAAAACAAAATCCGGTTGAATGGTTCACTCGGTTTTCAGCACGACAACCTGAACAAAAACCGGTTTGCAACCACAGAGCGGACGATTGGTTCGGTGAGTTTGAGTTTACAGCCATCGCCCGTTTACGGGCTGGACATACAATACAGCAATTACGGAATTACCCAGAGAGCGGGAATTATACCCATAAATGACACCACCCGAATGGCTTTGGTTAACCGCAATGTAAGTTGCATGAACCGCTACATGAAAGTAAACCGCAAAACTTCGCTGATGCTGGTTGGATTGGCCATGTACCAGAATCTGAGCAGCGTAAATGAATTTCAGGCGGCAGCCTTGGGAAACCGGGTTTGGGTGGGGAACCTGAGTGCCAATTATGCGATTCTGGCGACAGGTTTGAGTTTTACGGCGGGATTCAATTATACATCGACGGAGTTTGCAGCCGGGGAATCGGTTTTAGCCGGTCCAACAGCAGGAGTTGGCAGAAGCTTTTTAAAAAAGAAACTAAACTCTTCGATTTCAGCATCTTACATGTTGAATTATTTCAATTCGGTATCCGGCGGAGCCGCAATGAATTTAAACTGCAACCTGATGTACCGGATTTCGACCTCGCACCAGTTTATAGCCAACGCCAGATTCACCAATAATCAATCGAGCAGTCCGGTTTCGGTTCCATTCAGCGAATTATGGCTAAGCGCCGGATACCAGTTCAACTTTCATTGAGCAGCATGAAAAATCTACTAAAGCTTTTACTCATTATATATGTACTTGCCAGTTCCCGGCCGATGGCTCAGGCGCAACCGCTGAGCATTTCGGTTGCGGTAAACCCGCCCTACTCGAGCGATTTTACCCAGTATTTTAGTTCACCAACCCAAACGCTGGTTACAATCGTAAATCCCACCAATGAAGCTTTTACGGTTTTTCTGGCCGGCAGTATCAGCAACCTAACGGTTGATAAAAATGTGCGAATTCCAAGTGATCAGGTGCCGCAGGTACCGCCATTAATCATTCAGCCCGGAGTTAGAATTATGAACGGAGCCGAGCTGCAAACCTTTGTGAATCCGGCTTCGCTGCAGTTTAACGGATTAACGCAGCAGGAAGTATTAAATGGAAATCTGCCCGAAGGGCTTTACCAGATTTGTTTGCAGGCCATTGATTTTAATACACTTGAACCCCGTTCGGCGCAAGAACCGTCGGGATGTTCGAATGTTTTTCAGATTTCGCTCCTGCAGCCACCTTTATTAATTGCCCCGGTTTGCAATTCGGAGCTGGATTTTTCATCGCCGCAGAATATATTTTTCACATGGGTTCCGCCTGCGGGAATTACGCCGGGTGTCAATCTCCAATACCGTTTCAGATTGATTGAAATGCCTCAGGGAATGAATCCGGTGCAAGCCATGCAATCGGTTACGGTGCCCATTTTAAACGACATTACAGTCAATAACTTCCTGATGTTAACAGCGTTGGGGCCAACCCTGCAAAGTGGCCGCGAATACGCATGGCAGGTTCAGGCTGAGGACATTACAGGGCAAGCGGTTTTTACCAATCAGGGCAAAAGTGAGATTTGCACCTTCCGTGTGGGTCTTCCAGGTGGGAACAGCAATTCGGTGCAGGCAAGTCTGGTTTATCCGACACCAGAAATGAAAATACCCTTCCGAAATGTGCCATTGGTTGCGCGGTACGAGCCTTTTTCAGAAAGCCATAGTGGTTACATAGCCCAAACATCGTTGAGCGGAGGTGAAATTGCCGACGAAAGTACCCGTCAGGAAAACTGGCCAATTGGCCGTGAAAATTTTGTAACACAACAAATTAATCAGCCCCCTTCGCTTGAGCAGTTGCTGCATATTGAAATTGGCCGGAATTTGCAGCTTTCGCCCGGTTCAGCTCTGCTTCGCAGGAATGCAACGCATACCGTTACATCGCAGCTGGAATTTTCGCAAAGCGACGGGAGTTCTCAAAACTGTTCATTAAGTGGGAGTTTTCAGGCCGGAATGTTGCCCGCAAAACTGCAAAGCCCGATAAATGACACCTCACTTACGACACATGTTGTGAGTATTAAGTTCAGCACGCCCGAATATCCGCCGGCAACGGCGAATACAAACCGGCTGTTACCCGGCCAGGAAGTGATAAAGAGCCTGCAGGGTTCGCGGCCATTTTGGTGGAAAGCCCTGATAACTGAGCGTTACAAGCTGGAAATTAGCCGCTCAGCCACTTTCGACAGCATTATTCATACAGCCACAGCCTTGTATGAAATCAGCGATTCGGTTAAACACACAACCACCGAAGAAGCATTCAGAAGCAAAATAAAAAAGCAATTTACCCATGATTTCTTTTTACCCGATACGGGACGCTATTTCTGGCGCGTTAGCTGGTTGAACAACCCTTCTGATACCGCATCATCGCCTTATGCAACCACTCAGACCGGAAGTTTCTTTATTCATGACGGTATTGCCGGAGAAGCTGTAAATTCTGCCTGCATGGGCGAATGTGATGCCCCGGAACCAAGCGACCGAACTGCTGTAACCACTATTGTTGTGGGCGACTCGGTTAAGATTGGGAAATTTGATCTGGTTATTTCGGAGATATCGTATTTAGGTCCCGCGGCACGCGGAAAAGGAACGATTAGAGTGCCTTTTCTGAATTCGAAACTAAAAGTGAGTTTTAACGACTTGCAGATTAATGCTGCCAGGCAGGTATTTAGCGGCAATGCCGGTGCCGACTACGACAATGCCGGCTTTATGCCTAATCTGGGGCTGGGAGCAACTTCCTTCAACCTTCCGCCCCTCGATTCGCTTGAAGAGTTTTTTGAAAGCGGACATAGTGTATTAACCATGGACCCAAATGTACCGGTTGGTTTACCGGTTGGAATTGATCAAACCATTGCAGGCGAGAAAATAAGCATTGGCATTCTGGCTGCCAGTTTTAAGCCCACAAAAGCCACGTTGGCAGCCGGTGTAAATATCCCTCTGTATGGCTTAAAGGATTTGCTTGATACGGTTTCCGGCATTGGGATTACAAATGTTGGATTGGGCGCTGCGGATATTTGTTTTCATCCCGGCGGTTTAGCCGGTGCAAATATGGGAACACTTTATTTGCCCGAGGATATTGAATACTTTTTTGCAAAAGATCAGCGAATTAAACTCCGGGGGTCCCGGGTGGACCATACAACCGGTGTTGTTGCAGATTCGGGATGTTATGTAAGCTGGGACTGTGATGGATTCAGGGCATTTACAATTAAAGGTGCTGTGCATTTCGACAGCACCATGCTGGTATCGGAAACGCTCGATGGCAAACCCAATCCGCTGATACCGGTGGAGGCAAGATTCGGGCTTACAATAAGGCAAAGCTGGGATTTGATGGCAGAACTGGATTTTGACCGTTTCCAGATTCCCGGAATTGAAGGTTGGGGTTTTCAGGTTAAGCAGGCCACAATTGACATAAGCGACCTGGCCAATCCGGCAGGAATGCAGTTTCCGGCAACGTATCAGGGCGACCGGTCGGTATTGTGGAACGGCATACACATAGCTGAAATGAATGTGTTCCTGCCCAAGGAATTCGAAAAAAAGGAAGGCGAAAACGATTTGGCAGGCAGCGATACTACTGCTGTGAGTGACACGCTGAATACAAATGGTCAGTTAAAGGCAAGGACCGGATTTAAGGTTGCTCATTTAATTATTGATAACAGCGGAATTACCGGTCAGCTAAGAGCTATAAATCTGATTGCACTTGAACAAGGTTCGCTTGCCGGCTGGGGATTTTCTCTGGATTCTATAAATGTATCAGTTGTTTCCAACAGCTTCGCCTCCGGCGGATTTCAGGGAAAAATTGTAACTCCGCTATCGCCCGACCGGCTTAAGTATAGTTCGGTGCTTTCACAAACCCTCGAACACGGACTTCAATATCAATTCTCTGTTGCACCCAAGGATACACTGAGCATACCGATGTGGGTGGCAACTGCCAATATTTTACCTACTTCCAGTATAAGTATTACGGTTGATTCGAGTGGTTTTAAACCTTCGATGAATTTGAATGGCGATGTTAGTATTGTTGGCATGGTTGGCGAAATACCTGTCAATTTCGCGGGAGTTCATTTCGAACAACTTAAAGTTCAAACGTTTGAACCCATGCTGAGCTGCAATGCATTCTCATTTGCCAGTCCACAAAAAGAAATGGCTGGGTTTAATGTTTCATTAAGTGATGCCAAGCTGAAAAGAACTCTAAGTCACGGTTTGTTTAACTGGGACGATACCGAAGGCGATCGGATTGCCCTGGAATTTACTGTGAATGTGAATTTTACCGGAGAATCCAATACGTTTGGAGGCGCTACTAAGCTGGCCATATTAAGCCGACTCGATTTGGGTGATATTGGCAGAGATTCCGATGAACCCGATCCAAATCCGGATGAATTTGATTTCCCTTCGCTGGTAATTACCGGTGTTGATCTCGAGACAATCATGATTGACTGCATGGTTGGTGGTAACGGGTTCAAAGGATTTATCCGTTTTTATGCGCAGGACAGTACTTATGGTACCGGATTTATTGGAGGAATTGAGCTTTCGATTAAAGACCTGCTAACTGCAAAAGCAATCCTTTGCCTCGGTAGCATTGATGAACACACTTATTGGTATGCAGACCTTTCGGCAAGAATGACTCCGGGAATTCCCGTTTATTCCGGACTCGAGTTGTTTGGAGGAGCCGGGGGCGTTTCGTACGGTGTTACCTTGCAGGAAATTCCTCCGCCCGGAGCGAATGAGGCAAAAGATCCTGACCCAATTCCTTTACCCGGAACAACTCTTTCGGGAATTAAACTAGTCCCGGATCCGGAAGCCGGCTTCGGTTTTAAAGTCGGCATTATGTTCGGCTCGACCGGCGGCGGGCAGGTTTACAATGCCGATGTAACTGTTACCGGCATTTTGTCACAGTCGGGCGGGCTTATGTCGATGGCACTTGAAGGCAATGCGTTTTTTGTGACCGATCCGGTGGACCGTGCATTCCAGGGAGTGCGGGCGAGTGTGCTTATGCAATACGATGTGCCACAGGCAATCCTTACCGGTTTGTTTACGGTAATGATTAACGTACCATTGACCATTGTTGGGCGGCAGCCGGGCAACATCGCAGGTTCTGCATATTTGTACGCAGGTCCGGATAAATGGCAAATACTTGTTGGAGCGCCGGATTTGCCAAGCCGGGTTGGGGTTCGTGTTGCCAATATGTTTGATTTCAGCGCGTATCTGATGGCAGGCCAGCAATTACCTTCACCTCCGGCTCCGCCTGAAAAAATTGAGCAAATCCTCGGTCCGGGAACCATCGTTCGAAGCCCGGCCATTTCTTCCGGAACAGGTCTGGCGTTCGGCGCATCGTTTATCCCTCCGAAATTCGATCAGAGGTACCTGGTGTTTCATGCCAAGCTGGATGCAGAAATTGGCTTCGACATGAATATGTTTGACTATGGTGCAGCGCGATGCGACGGAATGCCTTCAGGCGAAAGCCTGGGAATGAATGGCTGGTATGCTTCGGGCGCAGCCTATGCATACCTGGAAGGCAGCATTGGTATTGACGTGGATATGTTTGGTGAAGTTCAGGAAATAAAGATTCTCGATATTTCTGCTGCTGCATTGATGCAGGCCGGATTCCCAAATCCCGGGTGGGTAAAGGGAACCATTGGCGGAAATTACTCAATTTTGGGTGGTCTGGTTAAAGGAAACT
>JAGQVC010000078.1 GCA_020438185.1 Bacteroidota bacterium | reverse complement strand
CTTGAACAAATCCTACCGCGATTATCTGGATCGCTTCCGTTATTTTACAGATGCCATGGGAAGGAATTTTACACTGCGTTTGACTATTCCTTTTAATCTGGATTTTTAAGATGCCTTCAAATTTTTATGCAACAATGTTGCATATATAAATCGAACAGCTATATTTGCAACTCAATTGCATTTCTGTTATTTCAAACTATTTATCATGATTGGACAATTATTAAAATCGGTGTTATTTTCTGCAGGTGTTGCTTTGATATGGTCAGGCTGTAAAAAAGATGAAGATCCCGTGGATAAGCCAAAACCAATAATTAATGAAGAAGAAGTAATTACAACCATGAAATTAATCTTCACCGACTCTGCTGATGCCTCTAATATTAAAATGGCAACTTTTCGTGATCCCGACGGAGATGGCGGAGCGACCTACGATATATTTGATGACATCGTGCTGGAAGCAAATAAAACCTGGTACACGAATATCATTTTATTAAACGAAACGGCGAGTCCGGTTGACACTATATCCAACGAAGTTGAAGAAGAAAAAAATGACCACCGGTTTTGCTATACACCAACAGGCACGAGCGCTTCAGTAACAATTCTGGATTTTGATGATAATGGTTATGCCTTAGGACTTCAATCCAAATGGATAACAGGAGCCGCAGGCAACGGTGCCATGCAAATTGAATTACGCCACCAGCCCGGAATTAAAGACGGCAGCTGCAGCCCGGGAGCTACAGATATTGATGTCAATTTTCCGGTTGTAATCCAGTAAAACCCGAATTTCCTGCCGAAGGCAGAAAACACAAACTGCTGTAATAATAAATAGCAACCGCATTAATTTTCCAGCCTTCGGCTGAATGAAGAAAAGAGGCATTCGATTTTGCTGATGCATTTCAGTTTATTGCTTCGTCCATAACTAACAGTCAACAAGTTACCACTCCATTAACATCGCTGTTCATAAATCCCGCTTTTAAGCGCCGCGGCAATTGAGCATATTTGCATTATGCCTAAGTTTTCGCATTTACACGTCCACACCCAATTTTCTTTACTCGACGGAGCCGCCGACATTAAAAAGCTTTTTAAGAAAGCAATTGCCGATGAGCAGCCTGCTTTAGCTATTACCGATCACGGTAATATGTTTGGTGCTTTTGCATTTGTTGCAGAAGCTTATAAAAACAAGGGAAGCGACGGAAAACCACTGGTAAAACCCATTGTAGGATGCGAATTTTATCTGGTTGATGACCGACACAAACGGGCTTTTTCCCGCGATGATAAGGATGTGCGTTATCACCAGCTTTTGCTGGCAAAAAATGAAACCGGCTATAAAAACCTGATAAAACTTTGTTCGCTCGGTTACCTCGAAGGACTTTACGGGAAATACCCGAGAATTGACAAAGAACTGGTACTTCAGCATCACGATGGATTAATTGCTACAACCTGCTGTCTGGGTGCAGAAATTCCTCGTGCAATTATTAAACATGGTCCCGAAAAAGCCGAAGAATTATTTAAATGGTGGCTGGATATTTTTGGCGAGGATTATTACATCGAATTGCAGCGCCACCACATTCCGGAACAGGAAGAAGTCAATAAAGTTTTGCTGGAATGGAGCGAAAAATACAATGTAAAAGTCATTGCTACCAACGATTCGCATTATGTGGATCAGGACGATGCCAATGCACACGATATTTTACTTTGTATTAATACGGGTGCTAAGCAAAGCATGCCCACAAATAAGGAATTTAACGACGATGAAGCATCGCTGAAAGGGACACGTTTCGCTTTTTACAACGATCAGTTTTATTTCAAAAAGCAGGAAGAAATGAACCGGCTTTTTGCCGACATTCCAAAAGCAATTGATTATACCAACGAAATTGTCGATAAAGTTGAGTTGCTCAGCCTTACCAAGGCAATCGCACTTCCTCAGTTTCCTTATCCTAAAGAATTCGCCACCGAAATGGAATACCTGCGGCACCTTACCATGCAGGGTGCCATGGAACGCTACGGAACACTGGAAGCGGAGGCTGAAGAGCGCCTGAATTTCGAACTGGGCGTTATCGAACGAATGGGTTTTGCCGGTTACTTCCTGATTGTAGCTGATTTTATTAAGGCAGGTCGCGATCTTGGCGTATTTATCGGTCCCGGGCGCGGTTCCGCAGCAGGTTCTGCGGTTGCCTACTGCATTGGAATTACCAATATCGACCCCATTAAATACGATTTACTTTTTGAGCGTTTTTTAAATCCTGAACGTGCATCCATGCCCGATATTGATACGGATTTTGACGACGAGGGGCGCCAGAAAGTAATTGATTACGTTGTTGAGAAATACGGAAAAAACCAGGTTGCCCAAATCATCACTTACGGCTCCATGGCAGCAAAATCGTCAATTAAAGATGTTGCCCGCGTTATGGATCTTGATCTGGCCGAATCGAATATGCTGGCGAAATTGGTTCCCGATAAACCGGGCACTGTTTTAAACCGTGTAATCCTTGCTCCGCTTGATGGAAAGGACAGTCTGAAAGAAAAAGAAGGTTATGCTTCAGATGACATGGAGAATATTAAAAAACTCCGTGAAATATATGAGCAAAAGGAAACCCTTCAGGGAAAAGTGCTTCACGAGGCGCTAACACTCGAAGGATCTGTGCGAAATGTTGGTGTGCACGCAGCCGGAATTATTATCGCTCCCAAAGATTTAACGGAGCTCATTCCTGTGGCGCTTTCTAAGGATTCCGATTTACTTGTTACACAGTTTGAAGGGAAGGTAATTGAAGATGCCGGCGTAATAAAAATGGACTTTCTTGGTCTTAAAACGCTCACGATTATTCGCGACGCATTGCAAATGATTAAGGATAACCATGGTGTAGAAATAGAAATAGATAATATTCCACTGGATGATCCGAAAACATTTGAATTGTACCAGAAAGCTGAAACAAACGCAACATTCCAGTTTGAAAGCGCCGGAATGCAAAAATACCTGCGTGATTTAAAGCCCGATAAATTCGAGGATTTAATTGCCATGAATGCCTTGTACAGACCGGGTCCGCTGGAATATATTCCCGATTTTATTAAGCGGAAACACGGCTTGCAGGAAGTAACATACGACGTTCCGGAAATGGAAGAATACCTGGAAGAAACTTATGGTATCACCGTGTATCAGGAGCAGGTGATGCTACTCTCTCAAAAGCTGGCCGGCTTTAGTAAAGGTGATGCAGATGTATTGAGAAAAGCGATGGGTAAAAAAGACCGGAAAACACTGGATGAGCTCAAGCCCAAATTTATTGCAGGTGCCAGCGAGAAAGGACTGGATTCAACCAAACTCGATAAAATCTGGACAGACTGGGAAGCATTTGCATCTTATGCATTTAACAAGTCGCACTCTACCTGTTATGCTTTTGTAGCTTACCAAACTGCTTATTTAAAAGCGCATTATCCCGCCGAATTTATGGCGGCCAACTTAACCAACAACCTTTCTTCGATGGATAAACTCACGTTTTTCATGGAAGAATGCCGCCGTATGGGAATCCCGGTTCTGGGCCCCGATGTAAATGAATCTAAAATGAAATTCTCGGTAAATAAAAAGGGGGAAATTCGTTTTGGTCTGGCTGCAATTAAAGGTGTTGGTGAAGGTGCTGTTGATGTGATTGTTAAAGAGCGTCAGGAAAATGGTGCCTTTGAAGATATTTTTGATTTTATGCGTCGTGTTAATTTACGCGCCGTAAATAAGAAAACGGTCGAAAATCTGGCTCTTGCCGGTGCTTTCGATAATATGGGAATTTCTGACCGTTCTGTATTTTTCCATACCGAAGGCTTTGGCAAACCGCCTTTTTTGGACATCCTTGTTAAGTTTGGGCAAAGTGTTCAGGAAGCCCGCGACAATACGCAGAATTCACTCTTTGGTGATCAGGCCGAAGAACTGGAAATTCCGCCTCCTGCCCTGCCCGCTTCAGAGGCCTGGCATGTACTGGAGAAATTGGAAAAGGAAAAAGAGGTGGTTGGTATTTATCTCAGCGGTCACCCGCTGGATGATTATAAATCAGAAATGGATAATTTCCGTTTCGTAAATGCCGATTTGCTAAAGGATGTTTCTGCGTTTAAAAACTCCGGAGATCAAAAAAGCGGAGGAATTATTACTGCGGTTCAACATCGCATGTCAAAATCCGGAAAACCATATGGTCAGTTTGTTTTCGAAGATTTTAGCGGTTCGCATGAAATGCGGATATTTTCTGAAACATACATGAAATTTAAGCACCTGCTTGAGCAGGGAAGTATCATTTATATCAATTGGAAAGCGCGTGAGGATTTCCGCGACAGAACGCGATTTGAGCCGGATATTATCCGAATAGGTTTGCTTTCGGAATTAAAGGACAAATACACTCAGGTTACCTTTTCCGTAAACGAGAACCAGCTTGAAGAGGCGATGATTCAACGCATGAAATTATTATTTGAAGAGCATCCCGGAAAATGCAAACTGAGGATTCAATTAATAAGTCGCGACCCGATGCTGAATATCAGTCTGCTGGCCGGACAAATAAAAGTCGATCCCAATCCCGAATTACTTTCCGAAGTGAGTAAATTAACCGGAATGGAATATCAGCTGAATTAGAATTGCAGAGGATTTTACAGGGATAATTTGAAATTGATTATTTATTCAATTTTGAGTGACGCTTTCCGAATTTTAACTGAGAAATAAATTTCTGATTCTTAAAATCAGAATGGACTCATTTTTATCCTACCTTGTATCAAATACTGATGGTAAAAATGAATCGAAATATCCATTCCGCTAAGCTCTGTCTGCTTGTTTCATTAGTAGTACTTTCGCTGCTTTCTTCTTGCAAGAAAGACCCGAAGGAAATTCCCGATCCGGTTATTCCTCAGGGTCCCAAATTAATTGTTAAATTATCGGTTGATTCAACGCAGCAGCGTTTGGGAAATACGGGACAACCTGCTTCTATCGGAAGTGGCAATGCAGCGCAAAGTCCCGTTTTTAATGCAATTGCCGCTCATTATTTCGAACTGGCACCAAGCGCTTACACGTTGCTTGGAGAAGGAGAAGTTGTTTATCATGCCGAGGAAACCACTGCCGGCGGTGCCAACGCCATAGATTTTTCAAAAAGCATCGTGATTAAACCCGGCGAAACATTTTTGGAAATCCCACTTGCAAGTGTAACTCCGGGAACTTATGAATGGGTTCGACTTTCCTTGTCGTACCAGAATTATGATGTTAAATTTTATTACAATAACTTAGGATTAACCGGCACCCTGGCGAGTTTTGTTGGTTACAATTCCTACATTCAATCTTATTTAATTAAAAATCAAAATATAACGGTTAACGGCAATCGTTTGCAAGGTTACTGGGGTTTTGAAACAGCCTACAGTGTAAATACAGGACAAGCTCCTCCGGGCGCAACAACAGTTCCGAATCCACTTTTTAATTCTTCCCCAATTCCTGCGGGAAGTTGCGTTGTTACAGGTCAATTCGAAAATGCGCTGGTAATCACAGGCCACGAAACTCAGGATATTGTCCTTAACATGTCACTTTCGGTGAATAAAAGCTTCGAGTGGGTCGACTCCAATAACAATGGTTTATGGGATGTTGAGCCCGGTGCTAATGAAAATGTCGTAGATATGGGCCTGAGAGGTTTGATTCCTAAAATTGAATAGTTTATTAAGCCATTTAAAACCAGACTCTGATGCATTCAATTAATTTCCTGTTTCCGGTCAATGCCAGTGCTGAGAAAGTGTTCGGAGCAATTTCAACACCTTCAAGATTAAATAATTGGTGGACTGCATCCTGCGAAGCAGAACAAAAGCTGGGTGGAATTTATGATTTGTATTTTGAACCGGATTATTATTGGAAGGCGGAAGTAACGAAGTGGATTGACAACAGGGAATTTGAATTAAGAATGATTAAATCGGATCAGGATTGGAACGGAACTCAGGTTGGATTTAGGTTAAAAGAAAAAAACAAATCGGTTGAACTTGAATTTTACCATAAAAACTGGAATTTAGAGAACGACCATTTCAAGACTACCGCGTTTTGTTGGGCCATGTATTTAAGGATTCTTAAGCGGTATTTAGAGTTTGGTGAAGTTGTTCCTTATCGTTTGAGATTGGATGTTTGACTAATGTCAGATTGGCAAAGGCACAATTAAAAAACAGGACGCTTCAATTTTTAATTTCCTGCCCGGCAAGCCATTCAATCATTTCCTGCAGCGCTTCCCTGTTGACATTTTCCAGCTTGTTGAATTTGATACAATAACCACTCACTTTAGCCTTTCCAAGGCGACTGCCAAATTTATCCTGTAGCTCGGTTTTACTATTTAATCCAAAAATATAAATTGAAATACCCGACTGATTTGCACTAATTCCAATACGATAAAACTCTCTGGATTTCCCGTCAGCATAGCGAATCATACATGAGCCAAATCCAATATTGGGATTTGAAACTATCTTGCCATCTTCATTCTTTCCATCCAAAAACCACTGTTTACAGCCAATCATTGTGCCGGTAATTAAAGATTTTATTTCAATTAAATCCCGACGTTTCTGTTCAGGTAATTCGGACATATAGTTTTGAATTAAGCTCTCGATATTCACCTGCTTGAAATTAATTATTATAATATTTAATTCCCAAAAACCGGTAATCAGACTTCAGACACTTCTCAAAATCTTTTCCATTTTTTTACCCTTTGCCAACTCATCAATCAGCTTATCCAGATATCGGACCTGCTGGGTTAGCGGGTTTTGAATTTCTTCCACGCGATATCCGCAAATTAACCCGGTAATCAGATGTGCATTGGGATTTATCTTTGAATCCATAAAAAACTGTTCAAAGCTTGATTTTTGGTCAATCTGATTTTGAATCTGCTTATCATCGAAGCCTGTCAGCCAGCTTATAACTTCATGCAATTCTTCCTTACTCCTTCCCTTTTTCTCAACTTTTGCCACATAATGTGGATAAACAGAGGCGAAAGTCATTTTTGCAATTCTGGCATTTTGTTCTTCACTCTCTTTCATAATAGCAATCCGTTTTATTATAATAAATCAATCCAGATAGTTTAATTGTGCAATATAATGTTTATTGATTCAGTCTGGTATTTCAATTCAAATTAAAAGAATAATTCAAAACCCTTCAATAATACGGTTCACTGTTAAATCAGGGAAATCAATTAAATTTAATTCTATATTTTGCCGCTTGAATACTTCAAATGAATCAAAATTCTGATAATATCAATCGTTTGCGGATTATCCTGCTGTGGCTGGTTTTTCC
>JAGQVC010000077.1 GCA_020438185.1 Bacteroidota bacterium | reverse complement strand
CCGGATTTCACCTAAATTCTCAGTCAAATAAGGACATTCGCAGACTCGGGATCAGGGAAGTGAAAGAAGTAAAAGTGAATTATAAAAAGGGAAGCGAGAAAAACAGGTACCTGAAAGAAATCAGGCAATACGATAAAAGAGGCCACCTTATTCTTGAAGAACACTTCCTGCCCGACAGCAGTACAGAATGGAAGGAGACATTTTACTATATAAAGGACCTGATGATTGGTGAAGTGGGCGAATATCCTAATGTGAGAACAGATGAAAACAAAGAGGGAAAATACAAGCGATACAATTACAACTACAGTAAGAATGAAGTCATTGAAGAGCTTGAACTGGATGCCTCCGGTAATGTGGTTGAGAAAACGATTATCACCCGAAACAGATTCGGAGATAAAATTGAAGAACTTGAATTTGATTGTGACGGCAATTTGAAAAAGAGAACCACATACGAATACAACAAATTTGGACTGAAGACCAGAAAAGCTGAATTTAACTCAGATGGCGAGCTGAAAGAAGAAGTCCTTTATTATTATTCATATTAAGAACCAATGCCGATCGCTGGTTAATAGCCAGTTGTATAACTATATTCTATTTTTTTAACCATCGCTTAAACTTTACTTAACTTTCTCCGTCAGGTCACCGACCAATAATCTGGCGGAACAATGAAAAAAAATCTATCCCAATTAACTGTTGCATGCTGTTTAATTATTCCGGCAACCATTGCAGCTCAATCACTTCCTTTAGAAATACAATACAGCAATGATGGTAAAATGCTGGTTACAGGAAAATCTGGACCGGAAGGGTTTTACGATTCCACAATTATCCGAAGCCTGTATCTCGATTTTAGCCAATCCAATTACTGGAGTCAGCTTACAGCAAACTACCAGACCAGAACTCCGATACCAGCCACATTAACCATTGATGGCGTTGTTATGGATAGCGTGGGAGTTGGTTTTAAAGGGAATACCTCATACATGAGTACCGGGCAGTCTCAAAAGAAGTCGTTCTCAATTAAAACGGATGAATACATTGATGGTCAGGATTTTATGGGTTACTCCAATTACAATCTGAATAATGCAGCCGGTGACCCTTCATTTCTGAGAGAGGTATTCTACCTACACCAGATTAGAAAACACGTTCCGGCAGCCAAAGCCAACTTTGTTCACTTGTATCTTAATAATCAGGACTGGGGAATTTACCCTAACATTCAACAACTCAACAAGGATTTTCTGGAACAATGGTTCTTCAGCAACGACGGGGCAAACTTTAGAGCCACCGTTCGCTCAACAGGAGGTCCGGGTGGACCAGGCGGAGGCGGCGGCGGTTGGGGCGACGGAACTGCTGCTTTCAATTATCTGGGCAACGACACAGCAACCTATCAGCAATATTATACCTTAATAAGCTCAGATATTGAAGACGGCTGGCAAAGGCTCATTACAGCCTGCAACATGCTTAACAATACGCCTTCGGCTGATTTAAAAACAGTTCTGCCTCAGTATTTTGATATTGACCGGGTTCTGTGGTTCCTGGCATCAGAAATAGCATTTTCTGACGATGACAGCTATGTAATGAAAGGAAAAATGGACTACTACGCCTATTTTGATCCGGAAACAGAGCGCTTTACTCCTATTGAATTTGATGGTAACAGTGTGATGGAATCAACTGCATTAAACTGGAGTCCGTTTTACCATGCTGATAATGTGAATTATCCATTGCTCAATATTATTCTTAATGTGCCGGAATGGCGTCAGCGTTACCTGGCTCATCTACGGACTATAATTTCCGAAGAACTAAACCCAACCCAAACAGCATTGATGCTGGATAACTATAAGACTCAGATTAATGATCTGGTTAATGCCGACCCCAAAAAACTCTATACCTATGCTCAGTTTTTGACTGAAGTAGATGAACTTGAAGACTGGATTAGCAGCCGCAATAGTATTTTATCTTCTAATTCAGAAGTGAGTCAACCGGCCCCGGATATTTCTTCAGCAATTTTGTATAATCAGGATGGCATCCAGTGGGAAGCACCGGAAAGCAACGAATCCGCAATAATTACAGCTGCGGTAAGCTCTTCAAACGGAATTTCTGCTGTGTGGTTATGGTACTCGCCCGAAATAACGGGAACCTTTGCAAAAGTTGAAATGTTCGACGATGGCAGCCACAATGACGGAACTGCCGGCGATGGAATTTTTGGTGCCGAAATTCCGGCTTATCAGCCCGGAACCAGTGTACGCTTTTATATTGAAGCAATTGCAGCAAACCCTGCGGCCACAGCTTCATATCATCCGGTTGGAGCCGAACACGATGTTTTCATTTATCAGGTTAAATCAACTCAAAGTGCTGTCAGCTCAGTTGTAATTAATGAACTGATGGCTTCCAATTCGGCAACTGTTGCCGATAACGAAGGCGAATATGATGATTGGGTTGAATTGTACAACAACGCCACCGAACCTGTTGATCTGAGCGGATTTTACCTTTCTGATAATCCATTAAATCTCGACAAATGGCAAATTGCCGATGGAACTGTTATTCCGGGCAACGGATATCTAATCTTTTGGGCTGATGAGGATAGCTCGCAGGGAGTGAATCACATGAATTTTAAACTTTCGGCTTCGGGTGAAACCCTCATGTTGTTTGACCCCGGATTGCAATTAGTTGATTCATTGAATTTTGGAGTGCAGCAAACCGACCTTTCACTCGCCCGTATTCCAAATGGTACAGGCCCGTTTGTTATTCAGCTTGCCACATTCTCAGCAAACAACGATGGAATCACCGGTATAACAACAACCAATTCTGAATCTGGTTTTGCTTTGTATCCCAATCCTGCCAAAACACGGTTATTTATTAAAGGGCTCGAAGGTGTTGAGTCGTATGAAATACTTGACATAGCAGGCAAATCTGT
Source organism: Bacteroidota bacterium (assembly GCA_020438185.1). Taxonomy (GTDB): domain Bacteria; phylum Bacteroidota; class Bacteroidia; order M30B66; family M30B66; genus M30B66. The sequence continues at coordinate 4,367 of JAGQVC010000077.1, read as the reverse complement.
TTCATCGGGAAGCACCGCATCCAATTCTGCAATCGATATAAGCGGGCTTAGTTCAGGTCTCTATTTCCTTCGTTGTAATTCAGGAAACAGTCGGTTCATTGTCAGCAGGTAGGTGCTTGCATTTCGTCGTTACGCCATTTTTTAGCATCTTGCCCTTTGTGTTTTCATTTTCGGCTTTCGCCTGATGTTGAACAACACAAAAATTAAAACCACCACAAGCAAAACCTTCCACTTTTTTAATGGAAAATACTGAGCAACAATTAAATAACTATCAATCCATTACACTTGAGGAGATGGATCGGGTTAGATTGCTCAATCGCATCGACAGAAAATATGTTTTGGACACAGGGGAGCTTAAGAACTTTCTTGAGCTGATGTATGATGATTATATGGTTCTGGAAGTGAATTCCAAACGGCAACTCAGGTACGAAACCCGCTACTACGATACACCCGATTACAAGCTGTATTTCATGCACCTGCATGGATTTGGCCGTAGATTCAAAGTGCGCAAGCGTTTTTACAAAGACAGCTCTGTTCGCTTTTTCGAGTTAAAGACCAAAACCAATCAGGGCAAAACCGAAAAACAACGGCTTTTCATGGAAAACGATCAGGATTCCCTGAGCAGCGAAGTCCGCACTTTGTTGCAAGCTGATCTTCCTTTTTCTCCAGACCAGCTTGAACCTGGTCTTTTTACAGGTTATGACCGGATTACTCTGGTAAATAAGCATATTAACGAAAGAGTTACGATTGATTTAAATCTGTTTTTCGTTTTCAGGGGAATTAAGAAAAGTATGGATGATCTGGTTATCATTGAAGTAAAACAAGGTGAAAAACAGCTCACTCCTGCCGTAAAAGCATTGAGGGAGTTACGCCGCAAACCGGGAGGGCTGAGTAAATACTGCCTGGGAATGATTATGACTAACCCGGATTTAAGACATAATCGATTTAAACCACTCACATTAAAAATTAGCAAACTCACACGAGTTACCACCGCATAAAAATGAATTTGAAGCTAGTTCAATCAGTCCTCACTCCATTCTTTATTCTAATATTTTCGGTACTTCCAGCTGCTGCCACTCCGATTCCTGGCGACTTTTTCTCATTGGCAGCCGAGCAATTTACAGCCTACTTTTTTATCCGGCTTGCGGTTGATTTGCTTTCCATGGTGGTTCTCATCCGAATGATATACTACCCGGTGTACAGGAAAAACGATTACTTCTTTACGTTTTTCATGTTCAACATTACCATTTTCATCATCACCCATTTGTTGAACAGCGAAACAGGCTTTTCAATGGGCGCCGCCTTTGGTTTATTTGCCATTTTCTCAATGCTGCGCTACCGAACAGAGGATATCACAGCCCGCGACATGACTTACCTTTTTGCTGTGATTACCCTCGGGTTAATCAGCTCGGTAAATCAGGGCAACCTGATTGAATTGCTGCTGATTAATCTGCTCATTCTTGGAGTTGCATTTTTACTTGATGGCGGCATCCTGATAAAAACCGAAAGAATGCAACTCGTTCAATATGAGAAAATCGAGTTAATCAGGCCTGATAAAAGAGAAGAATTACTTTCTGATTTACGCGAACGCACAGGATTAAATATCCGAAAAATCAGCATAGACAGAATTGACTTTCTTCGCGACACAGCATTGATCAGGGTTTATTACCTCGATAAACAATGAAATATCATTTTCTTCTCGTGTTTAGTGTCTTCGCTTTCACCTTCGGTGGAAATGCACAAACGCGGGACGACTTCAGAACATGGCAGACCTTCAGCTTGAAAGGCGATATCACAAAAAAGCTTGAACTAAATTTAGACCTGGAAAGCCGGTTTGAAAATAATTCAAGACAAGTTGGACGTTTGTTTTTTGAACCTGGCCTGAAATACAAAATCAAGGGTGAAACACGTGTTCAGCTCAGCTACCGCTGGATGCGTGACAACGACCAGATTTGGTGGGGAAACAGACACCGGATCAGTCTGGATTTTATCTCCGGAATTGAACACAGACGATGGAAGCACCAGTTCAGATTGCGTTTTCAGGGCGAAAAAAACGGTTACGGCTTTCTTGATCACCGTTATACACAACCCGAATTGTTTTCGCGGCAGATGCTTAAAAGTTCCTATTATCTGAGTCGGACGCTGGAACCTTATGTAAGCCTCGAAAGCCGCATTCTGATGCTTGATCCAAGGTCAAAACTGAGCGCCGGATTTGATCGTTTCAGATTTAGAATCGGAACAGACTATAAAATCAGCAAAGCACTGCAGGCAGGCGTTTATTTCAGTTTGCAGCAAGAGTTCAGAAGAAAAACCAACGACCGGATATTTGTCCTCGGAACGGAACTAAGTTGGGCAATCAACTAATTATACAACAATATTCACCATCCGGCCGGGAACAACAATCACTTTTTTGGGCTTTGCGCCATTCAGCCATTTGGCTGCTTCCGGATCCGATAAGGCAACTTTCTCAACTTCTTCCTTTGGCATTTCGGCAGCAACCGAAATGTGAAAACGGGTTTTGCCATTAAATGCAACCGGATAGCTCACACTGCTTTCTTTAATAAAGTCTTCATTCCATTGCGGAAATAAAGCATCTACAACAAAACCTGACTCCCCGATGGCATGCCACAACTCTTCAGCAATATGCGGCGCATAAGGCGAAAGAATCACCAGCAAATCACGAAGAATACTTCTGTTGTTGCACTTGAGTTCGCTAAGTTCATTTACACAAATCATAAACGTGCTCACCGATGTATTGAACGAAAAACGTTCAATGTCTTCCTCCACTTTCCGTATCGTTTTATGTAATGTCCGTAACTCAGATTCTGAGGCTTGTCCATCACGTATCTTCAGCTTTCCCTGATCATCGTAAAATAGATTCCACAGCTTTTTCAGAAAACGGTAAACGCCCTCAATTCCATTGGTGTTCCATGGTTTTGACTGCTCAAGTGGCCCCAGAAACATTTCATACAGGCGCAGGGTGTCGGCCCCAAACTTCTCGATAATGTCGTCGGGATTAACAACATTGAACTTTGATTTGGACATTTTCTCCACCTCAACCCCGCAAACATATTCGCCGTTTTCATTCAGAATAAACTCAGCTCCTTCATTTTCAGGCCGCCACTTGAGAAAAGCCTTAGTATCAAGCACATCATTCTGCACCATATTCACATCAACATGCACCGCCGATGCTTGTATCTCAGGATGCTTTTTAAGCATGTCGTGTGAAATGTATTTGTTTTCACCCTGTACGCGGTAAACGAAATTCGATCTTCCCAGAATCATCCCCTGATTGATGAGTTTCCTGAAAGGTTCTGATTTACTTACAAACCCGCGGTCGAACAAAAATTTCTGCCAGAAACGGGCGTAAAGCAAGTGTCCTACGGCATGTTCTGTTCCTCCAATGTACAGGTCAACATCCTGCCAGTAGCTTTCAGCCTCTTTTCCAACAAAGTTGTCCTGGTTGCGCGCATCCATGTAACGCAAGAAATACCACGATGAACCGGCATATCCGGGCATGGTGTCGGTTTCACGCTCACCATGCGAAGTTTGAACCCAGTCTTCAGCCTTGGCCAAAGGGCTTTCAGGACGACCTGTTGGTTTGAAATCTTCCATGACCGGCAATTCCAGCGGCAGCTCATCGGCCGGCAGGCCTGTTGCCACACCTTTTTGATAAATGATTGGGAAAGGCTCACCCCAGTAACGCTGGCGGCTAAAACCGGCATCACGAAGCCGGAAATTCACCTTGCCTTCGCCAAAGCCCTGATTCTTAATCTCTTCAATTGCCTTCTTAATAGCCTGATGACCGGTAAGTCCATTCAGAAAACCGGAGTTAATCATGACAGCATCCTTGGTTGGATCTGCAGCCTCGCTGATATCAACTCCTTCATTGATTTCGGGAATTGGCAGCTTAAAGTGCTTAGCAAAATCGTAATCTCGTTGGTCTCCGGCCGGAACGGCCATAACTGCACCTGTTCCGTAACCGGCAAGCACATAATCACCTATCCAAACCGGAATTTTCTCACCGGTAAAAGGGTGATTGGCGTAAGCTCCTGTAAAAACACCGCTTATGCGCTTCACATCACTCATGCGTTCACGTTCGGAGCGGTTGGCGGCAACCTGTACATAAGCTTCAACCTCGGCCCGCTGTTCATCTGTAGTTATCTGCTTAACCAGCTCATGTTCAGGAGCCAGCGTTAGAAAACTCACTCCAAAAATGGTATCAGGTCGGGTGGTGAATACCTCTATGAAATTAGCCTGCGTTGACCTCTCCTCCTCGGTCCTCCTCCCCACAGGAGAGGAGGAAGATTTGCTTGAGTTATTTAGGTTGCCCCTCTCCTGTTCAGATTTTGCTCCCTCTGAATCTA
>JAGQVC010000076.1 GCA_020438185.1 Bacteroidota bacterium | reverse complement strand
AGTGAGGGCACAACCATGAACGTCACCAATAGCAATTAGTCTGGGTGATTTTGAAGTCGGTGAACTGATCATTTAATCAGAACAAACCTTAAATGTGTCTGACCGGAATTTCCAGAAATTAGCAGGTGGTAAATTCCGCCTTCGAAATCTCCAACAAAAAGAGAGTTAGCTTGCAAATTTCCTTCGGAAATTAATTTACCATCGGAAGAAAACAAGCGATACTGATTCTTTACTCCTAAATTGGATATATAAATATAATCGCGTGAAGGATTTGGATAAATTGAAATAGGATCGGACGATATAGCAGAAAGATCCAGGACATTATCGTCAAAATTTATTTCTTCTGAAATTGATGAGCAGCCATTTTGGTTGAATACCTCTACAGAATAATTACCGCTCTGGCTGGGTGAATAAGTCTGAAATGTCCCTCCTTCGATAGGATTACCTTCAAAATACCATTGATAAGCGAAGGCATCAGGAGCAGTTAATTCATTAACACCTGTTTGAATTGCTTCAGGAATTTGCGGGATGTCGTAAACCTGTATAACAAATTGAAATGAATTTGTACAGCCATTTGCATTGGTACCTGAAAGTGTAAGAGTAGAGGTTTCATCAGGCGTAGCCTGAACAACACTGCCGGATGCAGAAGACAGAATACTTTGAGGCGACCATGAATAATTTGTTGCCCCCGAAGCTGTTATTTCTGCAGATTGACCCAGGCAAACTGCCGGTGGCTGCACACTTACGTTTAATGGAGGAATTTCATTCACTATGATATAATTACTGATCTGTTCGGTATCGGACCCAAATTGATTTTGAACAGTAAGACTCACCTGATAAATACCAGGTATATTGTATGTTATTTCAGGGTTTTCATCCTGCGAAGAAGCAGGCGAACCGCCATTAAAGTTCCAGCTGAAGTTACCGGGCTCGTTTGTACTTGTGTTTTGAAATAATACAAATTCACCGGCACAAATAGTTGTACTACCTGAAGCTGCGAATGATGCTACAGGAGGTAAACCTAATAAGTCGCCTGTAATGTTGATGTTATCGAGGTAAAGATTGTTACCAAAATTATTATACCCTTCGAATTTAATTCTCACACCCGACATGCCTGAGAATTGATTCAGATCAAGCGATACACATGCCGATCCAATGGAGCCTCCGCACCAGTCGTCAGCTACCGCTGGAGTAAAATACTGTGTTGAAATGCTTTGAGTAGCAAATGAGCCTGTGCCATTTTCGCCTCCTAAATAAATACGATGTGGGAAGGTTATACCGCAATCGGTAGAAACACTAACTATGAGTGAATCTGTGTAGCCTTGTTCATACCTGCGATATGCATGATCGAAATCCATTTGGATATTTTCATAAGCAGTAAAATCAAAAGCCGGGGTAATTAATCCATCGCGCTGACCGACATTGCTGTAAACATAAAATGGTATGCTTGCTGAAACTGCACCCGGTGTATTTCCTCCGGTCGATACCAATTCCCAACCATCCTGATTATCCGGATTAACTACAGTCCAACCATTGGTAGCAAAGCTGCCGCTTTCAAAGGTTTCACTGAAAGGCAATATCCCGCCGTTAGGCGGAATTACAGAAAAATTAACCGACTTGCAATTGTTAGAAATAAAAACATCCTGAACATTCCCGTTGAGTTGAGAGGAACAAATCTCTAATATATGATCTCCAATAGTAGCATTAAATGCTGGTAATGAAATCTGAATACTTTGCTGTGAATTTAAATTACCATTCCAGGTAAAGGTGCCTACTTGTATGCCATCCAGAGAAATGTTTACCTGAACTGAGTTAATAAGATTTTGTCCATTATTTCTAATAATAATTTCAGGAATAACGGAGGTTTCGCAAGTTGAAGCAACCGGTGAAACAATAGAAAAAACGGAAGCATCGAAAGCCAGAGCGCTAACATTGGCGCATGCAACAGCTGCTTCGGCATTAATTCGCCCTGCACCTAATTGTCCAATATAATTTGGATTATTTGCATCAATATTATCGGCACTTTGCTGGAGACAATCCAGAATTTCGTCAGGAGTTAAGAGGGAGTTGGCAGACAACATCAATCCACACAATCCCGCTACAAGCGGGGAAGCCATGGAAGTACCACTTTTAAAATCGTAGGAAGATGTTGGAACAGTAGAGCGAATTGAAGAGCCTGGTGCTGAAATATCGATCCATGCGCCATAATTTGAAAAACCCGATTTTGCGTCAGAAGACGAGGTGCTGGCAACAGTAATTACATGGTCAAAAGCTGCAGGATAGAATAAATCGCTTACATCATCGTTGCCGGAAGCAGCAACCAAAACCACATTTTGGTTATAACCAATATCCATTATATTCTGACCAGTCTGACTAAAACCACTCCCGCCCCAGGACATATTTACGACATCCGCTCCATTTTCGATTGCCCACACCAAACCCTCATAACCATCGGTGATGAATTCAGCCTGGTTTGTTGATTTAACCGGCAAAATGCTAACTCCAAAACCAATAGAAGCCACACCTGTTCCATTATTTGTTTGAGCTCCAATAATTCCCGCTACGTGCGTACCATGGTCGAATGTGTTGTCCGGAGGATTGGGGTCGTTGTCCTGATCAGAAACATCGCGACCGGGCAGGCAAACATTCTGCAAGTCGGGATGTGTGATTTGAACGGCATCGTCGACAACAGCAACTACTACCGCGCTATTGCCAACTGTGATATCCCAGGCTGCCTGTGCATTGATTTTCCATAAGCTCCACTGACCGGTTCCATTCGTGCTGTTTCCCCCCAAATCATTTGGAGTGAGCGTTGTGCGGTGAAGGGGAACAGGCTCGACGTATTCTATCTGCGGCAATGATGACAAATCCTTTATAAAGGACTGAATTTCATCAGCTTCAGAAAAATATATCCGCAATGTATTCCTGAGCTGCGGGTTTTTAGAAAAGAAGAATGAGGCTCTAATCTTTTCAACGCCATATTTATTCTCAAATTCTTTGAGAAAATCGGCATTCTGTATTAATCCCGATTTATCAAATAGAGGTAATTTAATTTCATCCTTTAATTTGATATATAGCTGTCCATCAAAATATCCAGAATCAATCCGTTGTGCATGAACATTGAAACTGAAAGCAAAGAATAAACTTAGAAAAGCAATAAATCTCATCGTAAAAAATGGTGGTTAATTGTCAAAAATAATAATTTGAGTCGCCTAACGAATTATGAATTAAACATAATTCTTACAAACCCGAAGCGATGCAATTGTTTATTGAAAGCTAAACAAAAATGAAATCCATATAAAGTGTTCGCACTGCACATAGCCTTACACAGCAAATTTCATCAATTGGTGAATAAATTCCTCGTCCGGCTGTTTAAAAGAAAGACTCAGAGCTTATTTTTGCTGTATGGCAGATAAGACTGAAAACAATTATTCGGAGGATTCGATAAAATCACTCGACTGGAAAGAGCATATCAGACTCAGGCCGGGGATGTATATAGGTAAGCTTGGAGATGGTTCGTCGCTGGACGATGGTGTTTATGTTTTGCTTAAAGAGGTGGTTGATAATTGTATTGATGAATTTGTGATGGGTTTTGGGAAGCGCATTGACATTTCCATCAAGGACCGGGTGGTAAAGGTGAGGGATTACGGAAGGGGCATACCACTGGGAAAAGTGGTGGATGTTGTGTCTAAAATAAACACAGGGGCCAAGTATGATTCAGTTGCTTTTAAGAAGTCTGTTGGTTTGAATGGAGTTGGTACAAAAGCGGTGAATGCACTGAGTGAGTTTTTTAAAGTACAGTCGGTGCGTGACGGCAAAATAAAGCGTGCCGGATTTGAGCGTGGTGAGTTAACTGAAGATCCTGCAATTGAGGACACTACCGAAAACCGTGGCACGATGATTCAGTTTTTCGCTGATGAACAAATATTTGGAAATTTCAAGTATATCAACGAATACGTTGAGAAAATGCTTTGGAATTATGCCTATCTGAATACTGGTCTAAGCATTCATTTTAATGGAAATGTTTATAAATCGGACAGGGGGCTTTTTGATTTATTAGAGCAAAACCTGAGCGGGGAGCCTCTTTATCCGATTATCCACCTGAAAGGTGAGGACATTGAAATTGCGATGACGCATGGAGCCCAATACAGTGAGGAGTATTATTCGTTTGTAAACGGACAACACACTACACAGGGAGGAACGCATCAGGCTTCTTTGCGTGAAGCGGTGGTTAAGACAGTGCGTGATTTCTATAAAAAGGATTTCGATGCAAATGACATACGCCAAAGTATTATTGCAGCCATAAGCATCAAGGTGATTGAACCGGTTTTTGAGAGTCAGACCAAAACCAAGCTGGGCAGTCAGAATCTGGGGCCAGAAGGACCGGCTATAAGGACTTTTGTTATTGATTTTCTGAAAACAGAGCTTGATAATTATCTGCATAAGCATCCGGAAGTTGCAGAAGTGCTATTGCAGAAAATTCTGCAAAGTGAAAAGGAACGTAAAGAATTATCGGGCATTAGAAAACTGGCAAGAGAACGAGCCAAAAAAGTGAGTCTGCACAATAAAAAACTGCGCGACTGCAGGGTGCATTATAATTCCAATCACGCTGAAAGACTTGATACAACTTTGTTTATTACGGAGGGAGATTCCGCATCAGGTTCCATTACAAAGAGCCGTGATGTAAATACTCAGGCGGTGTTCTCCCTGAAAGGGAAACCGTTGAATTGCTATGGATTAACAAAGAAGATTGTTTATGAAAATGAAGAATTTAATCTGCTTCAGAGTGCCCTGAATATTGAGGACGGAATGGACAATCTGCGTTATAACAATATTGTGATTGCGACCGATGCCGATGTTGATGGAATGCATATCAGGTTGTTAATGATTACATTCTTTCTTCAATTCTTCCCCGATCTGGTTAAAAACGGACATTTGTATATTCTGCAAACTCCTTTGTTCCGGGTAAGAAACAAAAAAGACACCTTTTATTGTTATTCTGATGAAGAGCGCAGAAATGCCATTTCTAAAGCAGGAAAGAACCCTGAAATTACCCGATTTAAAGGGTTGGGCGAAATTTCGCCAGATGAATTCAAACACTTTATTGGCAAAGATATTCGTCTGGAACCTGTCATGTTTAAACGTGAAGAAAATCTCCCTCAATTGCTTGAATTTTATATGGGAAAAAACACTCCCGAAAGGCAATTATTTATTATTGATCATCTGAAAGTTGAAAAGGATTTGGTTGAGGAATCGGAAGAAGAACTTGCTGAATAAGTTAAAAAACACGTTGCAATAAATTTCCGATTAAATACTCCGGGATTCAAGATGAATTAGTTTTCAGAAATTGAAGATTAAATTGATATTGGATTTGTTATTTATTAAATGATAAGAGCCATTAAAAAATAAAAGTGGATTCGAAAAGTGCCTTTTCTTACATTAGATTTCACCAATTAGAAGGCGCATATACAATTGGTTTACAGATATTTAACACCATTTAATTTGATTCGGCAATAAATTTCTTACATCTGAAAGAAAAAGCAAAGTTCAATGCAATAACAAGGCAACCGTAATTTGATTGCACTCGTTGAGGAATCCAAAAATTAACAGTCCATGGAGAACCTCAACTTAAACTCCCGTATTTCATCACAATTAAAAGGCCTGGCCCTGGCGGTCGGGATGATATTCTTTGGAGCTTATACTGAAGCTCAGGTAATTGAACAATCATTTAAAGTTGCCCCGCCTTCAGAAGCCCAGGAATTAGTAAAGGATACGGTTGACAACTTCCTGTCGTTTTCGCCGGTATATGTAGAAGGCAAAACCTATCTGCGCTGGCTGGTTGAGAATGATAAAAAAGACGGTGTATTTATCGTAGAGCGTTCTGCGGATGGAGATGCATTTGAGGCCCTGGGATTCAAGGATCGTGTGGGAACGACTAAAAATGTAAATCTTTTTTACTCTTTTGTTGATGATGCCCCTCCTGCCGGTTTTGCACATTACAGAATCATGCAGGTTGGTACCGATCATACTTTCAATTATTCATCGGTTGTGCGGGTTAAAACAGGTGCCGCTTCTAATTCTACCGGAAGCGCCTCAGTTCCTGTTGAAGGCGAAGACAAAAAATAATTAACACTTCAGCAGAATTTGCATGAGACTACGTCTACGCACCCGAAATCGCCTTAGTTACCGCCTCAAACGACGCCTGCGTGCTGTAGCTGTTGCTTCAACAATGGCATCACTGGCAGCCGGGATTTTTTACCTGTATTCATTTATTGGAGAGGTAAGCGAGAGCAGGGCGGCTGAAAAGGAAGCACTTTTAAATCCAAAGGTTGAAGTCCTTGAAGGTTACTCCGGCAGAAAAAAAATCAGCATTAATGTTGAGAACATCCCTGCAGGCGAAAGCCTGGCAAATTTCCCAATGCTTGTCAGCCTGCGGCTGGATGAGCTGAAACGGGTTCAGGATGGCGGAATGGTTTCGGGACGCGATGGTGAAGACATCGTATTTACAGCGGAGGACGGGATTACTATTCTTCCTTATCAGATTGAGCGATTTGAACCTGTTAGCGGTAAATTACTTGCCTGGGTTCGACTTGACACATTGAATGCACAAAGGAACTCTGTTTACCTGTATTATGGTAAATCAGATGCATTGTCATTTGAGGATAATAAAACATTCGATTCCCCATACGAAGCTGTATGGCACATGAACAGGGGTTTTCAATCGGACGGTATGATTCCGATGGCAGGAGAATACCGTGGGGTGAAAGATGAAGAAGGACGCTTTGCAGCAGCAAAGGATTTTCTGGCCTACGACGGAGCTCATGTGAAGTTTGAATCCAAATCGGAATTAAAATTAAATAATGATTTTACAGTGTCGGTTTGGGTTAAAACCAGTCCAAAACCATATGATCAAACAATTATTTCAAATGCTTCCAGAAATGGAGGCTTTAGTCTGTATCTCGACCCGAATGGAAAAGCTGTTTTTGAAATAACTGATGCTCAGGGACGTGTTGCAACGTTATTGAAATCAGAGGGAGGTTCTGTTATTGAGAAAGACAAATGGAATCAGATTACTGCGGTTTTTTCCGGTAGAAAAGATTCATTAATACTTTATTTAAATGGCGTTCAGGATAGAGCTATTCATACCGAACTAAATTATTCTGAAGGAACCAATTTAGTGATTGGAGCCATGCCGGCTGGAAATAAAGGATTCTTCTATGGTCTTATTGATGAATTAAGAATTGCGTCTGAAGATTTTAGCAGTACCAAGGTAAAAACACTTTATCATTCCGAATC
>JAGQVC010000075.1 GCA_020438185.1 Bacteroidota bacterium | reverse complement strand
TTTCAGGCCTGCGGCCGACATACCCACTGTTGAACCCACAATAAATGCTTCCTGAATGGGCGTGTTAAACACACGTTCGTTGCCAAACTTTTGAGCAAGTGTAGCAGCTTCGCGAAAAACACCACCCAAACGGGCGCCTACATCTTGTCCATACAGCAGGCACTCAGGATTTGCGCGCATGAGTTCTTCAACTGCAAACAGGGCGCAATCGACCATCACCACTTTCTCCGCACCTTCCGGTTCACGGGTACCTGATTCTGATTCAATTTTTGTTGGAGCAAAATCATGGGTAAACAAATCTTCAGGGCGAGGATCTTCAGCAGCCAATGCCTTTTCATAATCATCGGCAACCAATTTCCGGGCTTCCGTTTCAATTTGTTCGAGCTCCTTTTCGTTCACACCGGCAGCCAGTAATTGCTTTCGTAAAACCGGGTAAGGATCGCGTGAACGTGCTTCTTCCAGATCGTCCCGATACCATTCCATTCTTACACCGGAGGTGTGATGATTGAGTAGCGGAACCTTTGCATGCACAAGAAACGGTCGGCGTTCCCGCCGGATAGTATCAATGACTTCTTTAAGTGCGTTGTATGATTCAATAAAGTCGGCCCCGTCAATTGAAACGGTTTCAAGTCCCTTAAAACCACGTGCATATTCTGAAGCCGATTGCGCGCGGGTTTCTTCGGCATTCGCCGAAATATCCCAACCATTGTCCTGCACCAGATAAAGAATGGGTAATTTTTTAAGCACTGCCATTTGGAATGCTTCGGCAATTTCACCTTCGGTAACGGATGCATCGCCCAGCGAGCATACAACTATCGGAGCCCGGTCTTCGACCGGCATGCCGGTTTTTTCGCGATACCACAAACCCATTGCAGCGCCGGTTGCTGGTATTGCCTGCATGCCGGTTGCGGAGCTCTGGTGAGGAATCTTGGGTTTATCATCTTCTCGCAAGCTCGGATGACAATAATAGGTTCTGCCGCCTGAAAAAGGATCGTCCCGTTTTGCCATTAACTGCAGCATCAGGTCATATGGCTGCATGCCAATTCCCAGTAGCATGGAATCGTCCCTGTAGTATGGAAAGGCAAAATCCTGCGGCAGCAGTTGAAGTGCTGTTGCCAGCTGCACAGCTTCATGGCCTCTTGAGGTGGCATGAACGTATTTTGAAACCACTTTAAAATTGGCTTCATAGTGTTCTGTCATGGCTTTGGCTGTAGCCATGAGTGAGAATGCTTTTTTAAGAATATCCTGATTTACCTGCTGCATAACGAGGCGCGAAGATAATCAAATTGACAGGCTGCATTGAACCACCTGCCCGGATAAGTGGCTTCCCGGTTATTTTCCGATTAACAAAAAGAATCAGGCTTGGAAATAATTGTACTTGTGAAAACTTTTTAATTCAAACTCAGTTATGCATTTGCTGTGCGAATGAAACAGGATTCAAACATCTGCTTAATAATTTGAAAAAATATTTGGCTGTTATATGATTGATCATATATCAATTACAACTCCATTTTAAAATTTGCTTAGTATATTAAGCAGTTATTCAGGTATTCGTGTTGAAAGGACAATAACTAAGAGTCAATAAAACTGTTTCGGGCACTCACTGAATTGATAATATGCTATTTATTATCAATAATTTATAATTGCTTAACAGACTAAGCAATTATTACATTCACCCATAAATTCATGCTAAAACGAAATGGTTTGAAAAATTATATAGTCCCTATCTATCTGTTTATCTGTTAATTATAATTAATAATAACATATTGCTTATTGTAATAAGCAATAATTTTGTATATTTGAGAATTAGCAAATCATGGAACTCGAATCATTAAAGGAAAGAAGTGCCCGTAAAACCGCTCAGGTAGAAGGTGGTTTGATCAGATCCCTTATGGACGACATTGAGTGGAACTGGAGACTAACAGGAATAAAAGGTGCGCGAGGAGTTGGAAAAACAACGTTGATGTTGCAAAGGTTGAAGCAATTGGGGCTTTCGGGCGATGAAGCGCTATACGCAAGCTGCGACCATTTGTGGTTTAGTGAAAATTCGCTGGTTGGCCTCGCTGAAGTGTTTACCAAAACAGGAGGTAAGTATCTGTTTCTGGATGAGGTTCATAAATATCCAAACTGGTCACAGGAGCTGAAAAACATATACGATGATTTTCCGGAATTGAATGTTGTCTTCACAGGTTCTTCACTGCTCGAGATTTTGAATGCCCGTGCCGATTTGAGCCGCCGAGCCATTTCATATAACATGCAGGGCCTGTCATTAAGAGAGTACATAATCATGGAAACCGGACAGCATGTTCGGGCACTCAGCCTGGAGGAAATACTGAGCAACCATGTTGAATTGGCGAAAGAAATCACAGAAAAAATTCGCCCCTTAAGATATTTTCCGGAATACCTGCTTCGGGGTTATTATCCGTTCTACAGAGAATCTGAAACCCTATACTACCAGAGGATTGAAGAAGTTTTGAATTTGATGTTATACATCGAACTACCCTTGCTCAGAAAGATTGAAGTGAGTTACGTTTACAAAATGAAGCAGCTTTTGCAGATTATTGCTGATTCAGCTCCATTTGTCCCCAATGTAAGTAAGCTAAGTGAGCGAATTGGTGTTAACCGAAACACCTTTATCAGTTACTTGTATTATTTGCATGAAGCCGGAATTACGCACAACCTGTTTAAGGACGTAAACGGAATCACCCGATTGCAGAAGCCGGACAAGATTTATTTGGAGAATCCCAATTTACATTATGCTTTGGCTCTTTCAATTCCAAACACAGGTCATGTTCGGGAATGTTTCTTTTTAAATCAGGTCATTTATAAACACCAGGTAGAATACATTGATGCCGGTGATTTTGAAGTGAATGGCCAGCAAAGATTCGAGCTTGGAGGAAAAGGCAAAACACAGGCGCAGCTTCAGAATTCAAAAAATTCCTGGGTTGTTGCTGACAACCTGGAAGTTGGCATTGGCAACAAAATACCTCTCTGGCTTTTCGGCTTTTTGTATTAGTCTTTTAATCAGGCCTTTTCAGGCCGATACAAACTGATTTTCAGGCACTTCTGTCATCCAGCCAAAAGGATCCGGAATTAGCTGTGCTTTAATCTCATCGAGTGCTTGATTTACCTGGTCTGCGACCGGATTGCCGGCCGGAAAACGAATGATGCGGTCGAGGTAACCGATTTCTTCAATTCGGGCAATTCCTACGGCGGTTCCAGTTCCGAATCCTTCTTCAAGCTTACCGTTCTCCATGGCTGTGATTATTTCATGAATAGAAACCGGACGCTCTGTAACCTTGTAGCCCTGATGCCTAAGCAGCTGAATCACCGAATCGCGGGTAATACCCGCCAGCACGCAACCATCCAAAGATGGTGTGATAAACTCCCGGTTGATTTTGAAAAAGATGTTCATGGTTCCAACCTCCATGATTTGTTCGAAATTCTGAGCGTCGAGCCACAGAACCTGGTCGTATCCGTTGGCTTTAGCCAATTCGGTGGGACGAATAGCAGCAGCATAATTGCCGGCGGCTTTGGCCTCACCGGTTCCGCCGTGTGCGGCGCGGATGTATTTGGTTTCGGCAAAAAGCTTAATCCTTCTGCTGAAAAACGGACCGGCAGGCGTACAGAAAATCATGAACTTATAGGATTTCGCAGCTCTCATTCCTGTAAATCCTTCATCGGCAAACATGAATGGACGAACATACAAAGAGCTTCCCTTAGATTTAGGAATCCAATCCGATTCAATCGAAATTAAGGTATTCAAGGCCTGCATAAACAAATCTTCCGGGAAAGCAGGCATAGCCATGCGTTCGGCGCTCACATTGAGTCTTGAAGCATTATCTGCAGCGCGGAACAAAACAGGCTCGCCCTTGTGATTAAGTGTGGCCTTGAGTCCTTCAAAAATAGCTTGTCCGTAATGTAAAGCCATTGCTGAGGGATGCATCATAACAGGACCCAAAGGACGAATTGCAGGATTTACCCATTCACCATCCTTGTATTCACAGATGAACATGTGATCGGTAAAGATGATGCCCATGGGCGTTTTTTCAATTTCAAACTGCTCCCTGGAAGAAACAGCAACCTGTTCTATATCAATTTTGTATTGCATTCATTTGATTTTGAGTACCTAATGTATTACTTTACATTATCAATTCTGCATAATTGACAATCAATACATTAAGTAGATTTATCGCATTGTTTAATTAAGCTCGTAGCTAATAAACCAATGCTTGAAAAAGAACGAATTAACCACTCAAAAATGAGTCTTATTTTTAAACGAGAAACGCGTCTAAATGGTTCATCTGAGCGGCGCTAATTTCAAAAAAATTAAGGAAACTTTCAAAAGCAGCATAATCAACTAATGCTGAGTTAGTTCACTTTTTCGTATCAAAAAAGCGCTTTAAAGTGTTGTATACTTCCTGCTGCGCAGGACGGTTTTCTGGTACCGAGCGAAGCGGTTCAACCTCTTTTAAACTTTCGAAACATTCCGATGGTAGTTTTTGATACAATTCCGTTCCCTTTGTTTTCCATTCAAGCATTTCGTCTGAAACATCCTTAACAATCCGGGCAGGATTGCCAACTACAATTTTACGATCAGGAACCTGCATTTCGGCAGGCACAAACGAAAGAGCTCCTACGATTGAGCCTGCTCCAATCCTGGCATCGTCCATCACCACTGCATTCATACCGATCAGGCAGTTGGCTCCCAGGTTTGCGCCATGAATGATGGCTCCGTGGCCAACGTGTGCGCCCTGTTCAAACCGGATTGACTTTCCGGGAAACATGTGAACTGTGCAGTTTTCCTGAACGTTGCAGCCATCTTCAATAATAATCCCGCCCCAATCGCCGCGAATAGCGGCACCCGGACCGAT
This sequence comes from Bacteroidota bacterium, assembly GCA_020438185.1. Taxonomy (GTDB): domain Bacteria; phylum Bacteroidota; class Bacteroidia; order M30B66; family M30B66; genus M30B66. The sequence continues at coordinate 2,430 of JAGQVC010000075.1, read as the reverse complement.
GTAAACATTTTTACCAATGATGACATTTCCGGTAACGGCAGCCAAAGGGTGTACAAAACTTGTTTCGTGCACAACCGGAATAAAACCCTGAAACGAATAAATCATGCTTTTTCCTTAAAACGAGCCAGGGTGTTTCGGGTAAAATCACTTAATACGAGCCGGCCGCTAATTGCGGCTCTTTCTGCCAGTAAAATATCCCAGTCATCGGTTCCGCGCCAAAACACCTTTTTCATTTCGCGCATTGCCTCCGGGTTGTATGTGCAAAGATGCGCTGCGAATGTTTGAACGGCACTGTCAAGCTCTTCGGCTGAATCGTAAATGCTCGTGTATAAGCCTTTGGACATAGCCCAGGACGCATCATAAAATGAATTGGCATCAATCGCAATCTGAGAAGTAGCAGAGACACCTATTTTACGCTCAATGGCCGGACTCACTACAAAAGGACCAATACCAACATTGAGTTCGCTCAGTTTAACAGATGCGAATTTCGTTGCCATGCAGTAGTCGGTTGCAGCTGCCAGTCCTACTCCACCGCCAACCGCTTTGCCTTGCACGCGGCCAATAATAAATACAGGGCACTTGCGCATTGCATTAATCACATTTGCAAATCCTGAAAAGAATTGCTTCCCCTCAGAGGAATTGCCAATTGAAACAAGTTCCCTGAAACTGGCCCCGGCACAAAAAGTCCGATCGCCACCACTTTTAAGAATAATTACTTTTACATCAGGGCTTTGTCCAACCCTTTCAATCGTTGCTGCAAGCTGCGAGAGGAGTTCACCGGGTAGTGAATTCTGCTCGGGATGAAAAAACTCTATGGTTGCAACTCCGCTCACAAGCGAGTCTTTAACGTAGGCATCTGACATTTTTAAGATTTGTTGTTCCCGGCAAAGATAGCCCTTCAGATGAATTTTAATTTGAAGCGTTGCCTGCTTCAAAATTCATTAGATTTGAATTATTATAACATTATCATTCAAATCAACACTAAAACTCATATCAGAAAGAAACAGACACGAATAATTAAATGACTTTTTGAAAAGAAATACAAATATGAAACTAATCGAATTACTTTTTCTTTTCAATCCGGCTATTTTGCCATCTATTAAATGTTCAGCTAACCACCACAATGAACAAAACATGAAAAAACTATACTGCTTTGCAGCCCTGACGCTGCTTTCCTTTAGTCTGTTTACCCAGACCAACGACTGCTCTCTGCAGGAAATTCCTGAAACGTACAGGAATTATATGATTGAAACCGGACAATTTGTTCAGAATTCAGCATCCTCCCGACAGGGAGCAACAAGAGATATTGCACTGAATTTAATTCTGGTTGTTTATGATGACGGACCACTGGTTACCCCGCAATTGGTGCAGCAAAAAGTGGATTCTGCAAATGTTATTTATTCGCCAATCGGGATTCGATTCCAGATTTGCTCCATTCGCTACGTAGATTATCCGGGGTATTTGAGCTTTATTCCCGGTTATATCACCTGGTCAAACGAAATAGAGAATGCCGTTCTTCAGGAAGGATACCTGCCGGGCTATCTCAATATTATTTACGGCTCCGGAGACGGTCCTAATGCTACCCTTCCGGGAATTTATAACGGCGACCGTATTTTAATGAATGCCGGACCTAACCGCGTATTTACACATGAAATCGGACATTATTTCTCGCTTTGGCATACGCATGCATTCAACGGCTACTCAACCAATATTTACACACTCGAGTTGGTTGACGGCTCCAATTGCGAAACCGAAGGTGACTTTATATGTGACACACCAGCTGACCCCGGTTTACATGGCAGAGCTTCTGCTTTCCCTGATTGCCAGTACACTGACACTGTTAGCACGGACGCAAACGGAGACTTATACCAACCTGACGTTAACAATTACATGAGTGCCGCTCCACCCGGTTGTCAGATTCAGTTTACTCAGGGTCAATACGATAGAATGGCCTACGCGCTTTATCACGAAAGAGCGGTCCTGAAAACGGGACAAGCCGGTGTTACCATGCATGAAATCCCAATGAAGATGTGCATTACTGACGATCCGGTAGCATTAAGCAGCGATATCCCCGGTGGCGTTTTTTCGGGAAATGGGGTTACAGGGAACTTTTTTGACCCTGCACTTGCCGGTCCGGGAAATCATATAATCACTTATACAGCAAACACTACAGAAGAAGTTGTCGAAACAACCGATCAGTTTTGTGCATATCACGATACAGCATTCAGCTCAAGTACCATCTGGCAATCATTTACCGCAGAAATTGAAGGTTTGCTTACCGGAATGGCTTTTTCTCTGCAGGCAGCGGAAGCTTCTTCGGTTCACTATTCTATATTGGAAGGCTCAGGAACCGGCGGAAACCTGATAGACGAAGGTGATTTTACAGTTGAAACCGGCGAAGGCTTTGACTGGGTTCGATTTAATCCGGGA
>JAGQVC010000074.1 GCA_020438185.1 Bacteroidota bacterium | reverse complement strand
CGGGGGAACTTTGCTCAAACCGAAAAGCCTGACTGGCTTCGTTCCAATTGTTGAATGAGCCGGCCAAAAAAAGATCATCCCCCGAAGGGGTATTTGCCGGAACTGCACTGATTCTAAACCAAACCTGGGCGCCAATTCCTGAAAATTGAAATAACAGAATGATTAACAGAAACTTCCTCATGGTAAAAAATTAAATTGATCAGCATCCTCCAAAACCGGAAACGACTTTCTGAAATTCTGCATAGCTTCCAGCGAAAGTTCGATTACCTCAACCCGATCGCCGTACTTTTCGGTACGACTAATTTTGTCGCCCTGATAATCAATTACTGCAGAGTCGCCCGAGTAACCAATATCGTTTCCGTCGCGGCCAACACGGTTAACACCAACAACATAAGCCTGATTTTCAATTGCTCTGGCTACAAGAAGTGATTTCCAGGCATGCGCCCGCCGCTCGGGCCAGTTGGCTACGTATATGAGCATGTCATAATCATAGTCTCCATTCCTGATTTGGTTGCGCGACCACACCGGAAAACGTAAATCATAACAAACCAGCGGACAAATTTTCCAGCTTCCAAGCCGAACAATTAGTCTTTCTTTCCCGGCAGAAAAATGCTTGTTTTCCCCTGCCATTCTAAAAAGGTGCTTCTTGTCGGAACAATCGTAACTCCCGTCAGGATGCATCCAGATGAGTCGGTTAAAAAACTCACCGTTTTCGCGAATCATTAGACTACCGCACACTACCGAACTAAATTCGTTCGCCTTACTAAGCATCCATTTCATGGCATGCCCTTCCATAGGTTCGGCAACTGATGTATCCATGCTGAACCCGGTACTGAACATTTCAGGTAAAACAATAATATCGGTGCTGCCGCTAATGGTTGAAAGACGCTCCGAAAGTGATTCCAGATTGGCTTCCCTGTCCTGCCAGTGCAAGCGTGTTTGAACCATGGCAACTCTCAGATTCATAGCTTTATAAGTTTTTCGGCCGCCCGCTCCAGTTCATCTTCATTTTTGGCAAAGCAAAACCTCAGTAAACGGGAATCGCGTTTTTTGTGGTAGAAAACAGATACCGGAATCGAGGCAACTCCATGTTCAATTGTAAGACGTCGCGCAAAATTCACATCGTCCTCTTCCGAAATTTTACTGTACCCAAGCAATTGAAAATAGGTTCCTGCAGCCGGCTTTAATGTAAAACGGCTTCCTTCGAAAAGCCTGTTGAAGAAGTCACGCTTTTGCTGGTAAAAAGCTGCTAGCTGCTCGTAAGCCTCCTTTTTCTTAAGAAATTCCGCATAAGCTACCTGAACAGGAGTGTTCACTGAAAAAACCACAAATTGGTGAACCTTCCTGAATTCTTTCATGAGGTTTGCCGGACCCAAGCAATAACCCATTTTCCAACCCGTGGTATGATAGGTTTTCCCAAACGACGACACAATAAGACTTCGTTCAGCCAGTGCCGGGAAACGGCACATGCTGAAGTGACTTTGCCCATCGAATATGATATGCTCATAAACTTCGTCACTCAGAATAATGATTTCTGTGTTTTTAGTCAGCTTTTCAAGCTGACGGATGTCATTCTCAGAAAGAACTGCTCCACTGGGATTATGAGGCGAGTTAATGATAATCATCCTCGTGCGTGGATTTACTATCTTAAGAAATTCGGTCCAGTTAATTGAAAAATCATCCTGCTGAAGCTGAAAGAAAACCGGCTTGGCCCCGGCAAGTTCTATCGCAGGTAAATAGCAATCATAGGCAGGTTCAATTACAATTACTTCTTCGCCTTCTTTAACCAAAGCCGAAATAGCTGTATAAATAGCCTGTGTTGCTCCCGCGGTAATCGTAACTTCTGTTTCAGGGTCATATTCAGCGCCATACAGGTTTGCTGTTTTTTCCGCAATTGCTTCACGTAAAACCATCAGTCCCGGCATTGGTGCATATTGATTATTACCGGCTTGCATGGCTTTGTTAACCAGTTCTTTTAACTGATCATCGCAATCAAATCCGGGGAAACCCTGCGAAAGATTAATTGCTCCGTGTTCGGCCGACAAAGCCGACATGACAGAGAAAATGGATGTATTAACCGCAGGTAATTTTGAATAAATACTTGATTTATAACTTGGCATCTTAAGGCAGGTGAGTACACAAAAATAGAGAATTGCATTTCATGCCGAAGGCAGAATAGTAAACCGGCACCTGCTTGCCACACAAAATGCTACATTTGCACTCAAATTAATTTTGAACTATGAAAATTGACAACAACACGGTGGTTTCTGTGAATTACCGGCTTATGGTAAGCGATAGTGATTCTGCTCAGGAATTGGTGGAAGAAACGTCTGCAGACCGTCCGTTTGTATTCCTTTTTGGAGCAGGAAATCTGCTTGAAGAATTCGAAGGCCACCTGCGTGGTCTTCAGTCCGGTGACACTTTTGAATTCACGATTAACCCTGAAAACGGTTACGGAATCAGCACACCCGAAAATGTTGTAAGAATTCCAATGGCAGCTTTCGTAGCCGAAGGTGAAGAACTGGATACAGAAATGGTTAAACCGGGTAATTTCCTTCCTATGGTTGATGATCGCGGAAACCAGATGCAAGGCCTCGTGCTTGAAGTTGGCGACGAGTTTATTACAATGGATTTCAATCACCCGCTTGCGGGCAAAAACCTGCACTTTAGCGGCAGCGTTAACGAAATTCGCGAAGCTTCCGAAGAAGAACTGGCTCATGGTCACGTTCACGGACCGGGTGGTCACCACCATTAAAATTACTTGTCAGATATCAAGACAAAAAAAGCCCGTCGGAAATTCCGACGGGCTTTTTATTTGAACCAATCCAAACTAATCAGGCTTTAGCAACAATGCTAAAGTTAATCGTGAAATCGTCATAAATCATTTTGTCGCCCAAATCCTGAAAGAATTTACCTGATCCATACTGAATATCCCAGGCGGTGCGGTCAACAGCGAATTCTGCCTGTGCACTCACTGCATTTTCCTCAACATTAATAGTTGCCGGAAATGTAATAGCCTTGGAAATTCCCTTTATTGTAAGGTTACCTTTAACATTGTAATTTGGTTGTCCTGCAGCAGCGCCCGGAATTGCCTCCACAGAAACGATTTCAAAAACCGATTCCGGTGATGTTTCAACTGCAAAGAAATCAGGAGATTTAAGGTGACCGGTCAATTTTGCATTGTATTCAGGATCTTCAAGATCCAGAACGGTGATCGTACTCATATCAAGCACAAATTTGCCTGCTGATACATTACCATTTTCAACCTTTAAGTCGCCACTCTTAATTGCAACTGTTCCGTTGTGCTCGCCGGTAACCTTTTTAGCCAACCAGGCTACTTTTGAAGCTGAATTATCAATTGCGAATGTCTTCGCCTCGGTTCCGGCCGCAGCCACTTCTCCGCTTTCTTCTGTTTTAGTCTCACCTCCGGCACAGCTGGCCAGAAAAATTACAGCCAAAAGGGCCGTTCCAAAAATTGTTTTTTTCATGTGTTTATTTAATTCGGGTTAATTTTCCTGCATTCATTCCCGGGAACCTCTTCCTTTGTCCAGCAACTCATTTAACTGCCTGGCCTCTTCCGAAGTGAGATGTTTCAAACCAAAATAGAACTCATGTTCAACCTCATCAACCCGGTTGAGCAATTCCAGCCCTTTTTCGGTTATGCAAACATCAACTGCTCGACGATCATTTTCGCAAGTATGGCGCTCAACCAATCCCTTGATTCTTAGTTTCTCAACAATGCGCGAAGCATTCGACGCTTTGTCAATCATTCTGTCAATCAAATCGTTAACTGTCGTTGCCTTGGGATGCTGACCTCTTAAAATCCTTAAAATGTTAAACTGAGGTGGCGTGATTCCGAATTTTTTCAAAAGTTGAAAATGCCGGTGCTCCAACTCACGAACAGTGAACATCAGATTAATCCCTGCTTTCTGATGCTCGGATTTAAAACGGTTCTGCTTAATGTCGCGTTCAATTCCCATTACGATGCAAATTTATGTAAACACATTATATGTACAAACATTAATTTCATAAGTATGATTTAATCAACTGTCTTTTAGATGATTAAATTATTGATCGCTTGTCTCATTCGTTGAGAAATAGTCAGTTTTTGAGGCTTCCGCCTCGATGCCCTGTTCCTGCAGCCAGCGAGCAAAAACCTGCTTGTAGCCATGTGTGGCAATCACCCGGCTGGCACCACTTAGTTTAACGGCTTCATTCAACCCGGGCCAGTCTGCGTGATCAGAAAGGGCAAATCCGCGGGCTGTCGATGATCGCCTCCTGCTTCCCCTGATACTCATCCAGCCTGACGCAAATGCCGATTCAACAGGCAACGAACCTCCAAGCCATTGCGAAGCATCAGCCGCAGGCGGAAGTAAAATTAATGATCCCGGATCCGGCACAGTCTTGTTCTTACCAACCGCCAATCCCGTGTACTCGGGCAACTTCACACCTGCTTTCTCAAACACTTCATTCATTTGGGTAATGGAAGGATGCGTATAAATTTTTCCGATTCCGGCGTCCAGATTTTTAATCATACGCTGGGCTTTACCAAGCGAATAACCTGTTAATACGCTGTAAACACCCTCACTTGCATTGGTTTTCCACCATGAGTTGATCTCACGAAAAATTTCATGCTGCGGTTTCCACTCGTAAACCGGTAAAGCAAATGTTGTTTCAGTTATAAAAGTATGGCACCTAACCGGTTCAAATGCACCGCTAATTCCATCATCCTCAATCTTATAATCACCCGAATAAACCCAAATTTCTCCCTTGTATTCAACTCTTATTTGTGCCGACCCGATTACATGGCCGGCCGGAAAAAAACTGAAATCTACTCCGTTTATTCTCAATGACTTGCCGAAGGGAATCGTTTCAATATGTGCTCTGGGTCCAAGTCGCAACCTAAGCGGAGCTTCACAATCAACACTGCACAGGTAGCTGTTGCAACCAACCCGGGCATGATCACTGTGGGCGTGACTAATCAAGGCCCGGTCAACTTTACGGTGCGGATCAAGGTACACGCCTGCCGGCGGACAAAAGATTCCTTCTGGTCGGAACTGCAGCAAATCATTTTGGTGCCCGGCGCTCATTCTCAATTCAATTGCGGTTACTTTGGTTGTGCAATATCCTACATTTGAAGCATGAATAAAATTGAACATCTGGGAATTGCTGTCGAAAATCTGGAAACTTCATCCAGGTTGTTCGAATTGTTGCTGGGAAATGCTCCTTATAAACAGGAAGACGTTGAATCAGAAGGCGTTTCAACTCTTTTCTTCAACATTGGAGAGAGCAAGGTCGAATTGTTAAAGGCAACAAACGAACAGTCGCCCATTAGTAAATTTCTGGCTAAAAAAGGTCCCGGTTTTCATCATGTAGCATTTGCCGTTTCTGATATCCGTTCCGAAATGAATCGCTTGCGGGATGCGGGTTTCGAATTGCTAAACGATGAACCCAAACCCGGCGCCGACAATAAACTTATTTGCTTTCTGCATCCCCGCTCAACAGGCGGATTGCTCGTTGAACTTTGTCAGGATGCCCCTCTGTGACTTTCCGGCATAACTCTTTTGTGGTACTTTAGCCACACCATTTTTTTTAAATAAATTCCCGCCTTCGGCGGAAAAAAATATAAGTACCCATGAAATACGATGCTCTAGATTCGAAACTTTTCATTGAAAACAGAAAACGCTTCACTGCCAGGATGAAGCCGAACAGCATAGCCGTTTTCGTTTCAAATGATGAAATGCCGCGAAGTGCAGACGCCTTATATACCTGGAGACAGAATCCTGACCTTTATTACCTCACTGGCATAGATCAGGAACAAACCATCTTACTGCTCTACCCCGATTGTCCTAATCCGCGGCAGCGCGAAGTATTGTTCCTGCGCAAAACAAACGAGCACATCGCTGTTTGGGAAGGTCATAAATACACCAAGGAAGAAGGTCGCGCTGCGTCCGGAATTGAAAATATTCAGTGGACGGAAAATTTCGAAGCGTTGTTTCATGTGCTTATGACTTATGCGGAAACCATTTACCTGAACCAGAACGATCACGACCGGGCTGTTTTAAAAGTACCTTATCTGGAACAACGCTTTGCAGCCGATACCATTGCAAAATACCCACTTCACAAGGTTGAAAGGTCTGCACCAATCATGCACAGCCTTCGATCCATTAAATCTCCAATCGAAGTAGAAGCTATGAGGCATGCCTGCAGTATTACCGAAAAGGCATTCCGAAGAGTTCTTGGTTTTGTAAAACCCGGAGTTTACGAATACGAAATTGAAGCAGAAATAACGCACGAATTCCTGAGAAACCGGGCAACGGGTCACGCCTATAATCCGATTATCGCTTCGGGACCGGCTGCCTGCGTATTACATTACGTTGATAACAACGCGGTTTGCAAGGATGGCGACCTTATCCTGATGGATTTCGGATCTGAATACGCCAATTACATGTCTGACCTAACCCGGACAATACCGGTTAACGGACGCTTTACTCCGCGCCAGCTCGACGTTTACAACGCAGTGCTTCGTGTAATGAAATATGCTAAATCCATGTTGCGCCCGGGAACTTTGTTCGATGATTACAACCGTGAAGTTGGTCAGGCTATGGAAGAGGAGCTGATTAAACTGGGATTGCTGGATGCTGCTGAAGTAAAAGCACAGAATCCGGAGAGTCCGCAGTACAAAAAGTACTTCATGCACGGAACTTCGCACTACATCGGCATCGACGTTCACGATGTTGGATTCCGCTATGCCCGCATGGAAGCAGGAATGGCATTTACTTGCGAACCAGGCATTTACATTCCTGAGGAAGGAATTGGAATCAGACTCGAAAACGATGTTGTTCTCACCGAATCGGGTAATATCGACCTCATGGAAAACATCCCGCTGGAAGCGGAAGAAATTGAGGAATTGATGAACAAACAGGTTAAAGTTTAAACCTTACTGCGGCAAATAATTGGGGTAGCGTTTCATGTGAATTTTGCTAACCTCTTCAACCAGAATTTCCCGTAATTGCTCAATATTATCTCGCCTTGCGGCGGAAATAAACACGGCTGGTGAACTGTGCCGGCTTATCCATGTTTTTTTCCAGTCATCCAGGCTGAAATGCTTTTTTTCGATTGGTGCCAGGTCAAATTCATCCCTTTCTTCAAATGAAAATGCATCCGTCTTGTTGAACACCATGATCACCGGCTTGTCCAGCGAACCTATATCAAAAAGAGTATCATTAACCGCAGCTATGTGATCTTCAAATGCGGGATGCGAAATGTCCACCACGTGAATCAGCAGGTCAGCTTCGCGCACTT
>JAGQVC010000073.1 GCA_020438185.1 Bacteroidota bacterium | reverse complement strand
CACCGTTATTGGTGCCAAAGCCGTCCATTTCGGTAAGCAGCTGGTTTAATGTGTTTTCGCGCTCATCGTTTGCCCCCGCAATCGGGTTTTTGCCTCGTGCGCGGCCGATGGCATCAATCTCATCGATAAATATGATTGCAGGAGCTTTTTCCTTGGCTTGTTTAAAAAGGTCGCGCACGCGTGAAGCACCAACACCAACAAACATTTCAACGAAATCGGAACCCGAAAGTGAGAAGAAAGGAACCTGTGCTTCGCCGGCTACAGCCTTGGCAAGCAGGGTTTTACCGGTTCCCGGAGGTCCCACCAGCAAGGCGCCGCGAGGAATTTTACCACCCAGCACCGTGTATTTCTTGGGATTTTTCAGGAAGTCCACAATTTCACGGATTTCAATTTTGGCTTCGTCCAGTCCGGCAACGTTATCAAACGTAACCGACACGTGCGTATCCTTATCAAACAGCTGGGCACGGCTCTTCCCAATATTGAAAATCTGTCCGCCTCCGGCACCACCGCCCATCCTGCGGATGAGCAGCATCCAGAACAGAAACACAACACCCAGCAGAATAATCCAGGAAATAATCTCGCCGCTCCAATTTTTACGCGCTTCATAGTTCGGGTAAATCTGCTTGTCAACAGGCAGTTCCGACTGTGCATTTTCGATTATTTTATTGAGGTCTTCGACCGAACCGATGGTGTACATGTAATGCGGCCCTTTTTCGGAAGCCGAGCCTCCGTTGCCACGCAGGTTGCGGTATTCGGGCTTTGCAAGCGCATCTTTGGTCAAGGTAATTTCGGCGTATTCCTTATTTACTACGGTAATTTCCTTCACATCGCCCGACTTGAGCATTTCGGTGAGCTTTTCGGTTTTCACATCGATTGCCGAAGAGCCCATATTATAAAAGTAACTGGCTACAAAAAGCAGTGTGATGACTCCGTAAATCCAGTAAAAATTCGATCCGCCGCCAGGCGTGCGGCCTTTGTTGTTATTTTGAGGAAACAAGCGACGATTATTACCCTGTGGTTTCTTCTCGTCGTTGTTGTTGTTGGTATTTTCTGACATAGTATTCGGTCCGCTTATCTTAACAATCCGGCGTTAATAGTGTTTATCGGGCAGCAGGTTCAGAAATGACTCTGATTTCTGCATCGGCCCACAAGTTTTCAAGTTTATAAAATTCTCTGATGCGGGTCTGGAACACGTGAACAACCACATCCACGTAATCGATAAGAATCCATTCCTTATTCTCAAAACCTTCGCTTTTCCAGGGCGATTCGCCGGTTTCCTTTTTTACAAACTCTTCAACGGAATAAGCAATTGCATCAACCTGTGTGGATGAGTCAGCATTGCAAATCACAAAAAAGTCGCAAACCGGGTTATCTGTTTTTCTCAGATCAAAAATCTGAATATCCTGTCCTTTTTTTTCTTCAATCCCGCGTACAATGGGATCAATCAGTGCTTCCGAGGAGGAAGTATTAACCTCAAGGGTCTTTTTCTTCATCAATCTTTGTTAAATGTTAGCGCAAATTTAGTATTTCTGCCATCGTGAAAACCCTATTTGTTGGCAGAACTATCATTCGCCTTGAAAAGGTGGGCTCGACAAACAATTATGCTGCCAGCCTGCCTGTGTCAGATGCTCCGGAAGGCACCGTAATTATTGCCGAAAATCAGACCGAAGGTCGTGGACAGGGCTTGCGAAAATGGCATGTCGAGCCGGGAAAAAACATAACCGCCACAGTGGTGTTTCGTCCGTTGTTTCTGCCTTCGGCCGATATTTTTGCACTCAACAAAGCTGTTGCACTTGCCCTGATGCATGCCTGCAACGAGGTATGTGGCTCAGCAAAATGCTGCATCAAATGGCCTAATGATATTTTGTCGGAAGGACGCAAATTGGCAGGAATACTCACCGAGAACACCATGCGTGGCAGTCAGATTGTCAGTTATCTGGCAGGCTTCGGTTTGAATGTCAACCAGACCGAATTTCCGCCGGAGGCTGGAAAACCAGGTTCCCTGCGATTGATTCTTCAATCCCAAGAACTTGATAAAGAAAGGGTTCTCCAAGTGATTTGCGAGCATCTGGAAGTATGGTATCTCAAACTGCGAAACGGTAAAATACTGGAAATCAACGAAGCATACAACGCCAACCTTTGGCAAGATCGAGTTCGGGTCATTCCCGCCGGCACGGAGGAAGGATTTTACGCTCAGGTTAATGGCGTGGACCTCGATGGCAAACTGCTATTAACCGATGAGCAGGGATGCCGGATGGCAATTGCTCACGGGGAAGCTATTATAGAATAATGTGCTGATGTGTTGATGTGCTGATTTGCTAATTAGATGATGGACCGATTTACTAATTCTATTAATAATTAATCCATTAAAATAATTAACACATTAACACATCAGCACATCAGCACATTATCTTCTTTCCTGCGATAAAAACATCCTTTATTAAGTCGCTGCCGAAGGAATAGGGTAAAAATGCGGCTGAGGGGATTGGTTTGGTGATAAAAAAAGATGCGGTTTTGCCTTTGGAAATACTGCCGTGACTTGATGACAGTCCCATGGCGTAGGCTGAATTAATGGTAGCAGCGTTAATTGCTTCTTCTGGTGTCATTCGCAGGTAAATGCAGGCGAGACTTAACACAAAGGACATCCGCCCGGAGGGCGAAGAACCCGGATTGTAGTCGGTTGCGAGTGCCACAGGTAAACCGGCAGAAATCATTTCGCGCGCCGGTGGGTAATGAAGCCTCAGGAAAAATGCAGTTGATGGCAGCAAAGTCGGCATGGTTGAGGAGTTAAGCAGGGTCTCAATTTCGTCCTTACCGGTAAATTCCAGGTGATCGACGCTCAGCGCGCCATGCTTCACTCCTATCTGAATTCCGCCGGAATAATCCAATTCGTTTGCGTGAATTTTCGGAGTTAAACCCTGAGCTACGCCGGCGGCTAAAATGCGATCGGTTTCTTCAACTGTAAAAAACCCCTTATCGCAGAATACATCCACATAATCAGCTAATTTTTCTTCAGCAACCTGAGGAATCATTTCGTTAACAATTAAGTCGATGTACTTACTTCTGGTATCGCGAAAAGCTGCAGGAATGGCGTGTGCACCCAGAAATGTGGATTTAATTTCGAGTGGAACCGCATTTTTCAGGCGCTTGATTACCCGAAGCATTTTTATTTCATCCTGAACGGTGAGGCCGTAACCGCTTTTAATTTCAACAGCACCAGTGCCGTAAGACATTATTTCGTGGCAGCGCTGCAGCGCCTGATTAAATAAATCGTCTTCGGAAGTTTGTTGCAGCCTGGCGGCTGAATTTAATATGCCTCCTCCCCTTTTGGCAATTTCCTCGTAACTGAGTCCGTTGATTTTATCGACAAATTCTGTTTCGCGGCTACCGGCATAAACAATATGTGTATGGCTGTCGCACCAGGCTGGAAATACCATTCCTCCGCCGGCATCAATTTTTTCGTCGTGTTGCGGAATTAAATCCTCATTATTTCCAAAATCAATTATTTTATCATCTTCAATGAGCAGCCAGGCATTCCTGATACCTGGCAAATGAGCCATTTCACTGCCTTTAAGCAATTCGGGAGCCTCATTTCTGACCTGAATTAATTCAGAAATATTATGGATTAAAAATTTACTCATTTTATTACTGCGCTTTCATTCTTAAATCAATGTAAACAGGCAAATGATCGCTGTAACCACCTAGATATTTGGTACCGCCGTAAGTTCGTTTGGGTTGCCAGTTTCCATATTTTTCATTTTTCTCGACTAAAAAATCCGGTCTGAAAACTTTAGCAGAATTAAAATTGGTTTTTAATCCGTTTGAACCGCTCATAACTGAACCGGAAAGAATGAACTGATCTAAAAAGCCCCATTCGCCTTTGTACTGATGTGAACCTACACCTTCGGCCATTTGCCAATACATTAAATCGTATAATTTGGCACCTGCAACCGTTGTATCACCTTGCGCAGCAAGCGATTCCGTAATGCTTTTGTTGTTTGGATAATCATTAAAGTCACCCATTAATAAAATATTGGCCTGCGCATCGTTAAATGAAATAGAATCGCATAAACGCTTTGCCGTTTTTGCGGCCATCATACGTTTTGGCTCCGTTTCTTCCTGTCCGCCGCTGCGGCTGGGCCAATGATTAACCAGCACATGCAATTGCGATTTATTGGGTAATTCTGCTTTTACGTATAAAATATCACGGGTTGGTTTTTCCATATCTCCGGGGAAAATCACCGGATACTTATTCATTTTTAAGGGTTTTACCCGATCCTTCCGATAAATAAGTGCAACATCAATTCCGCGTTTATCGGGCGAATCAAAATGAACAATGGAATAACCCAGCGATTTTAAAGTGGTTCTGGTTAATAAAAAATCAAGCACTTTGCGGTTTTCAACTTCACAAAAGCCAACCATATCCGGAAGCAGGCCGGTTTGCCCCAGAGATTGAATCACTTCCGAAATATTATTGAGTTTAACACTCAGCTTGGTTTCATCCCAGGCCCGTTCTGCCGCTGGCAGGAATTCTTCATCCTCAATTGCCGGGTCGTCCCAGGAATCAAATAAATTCTCAACATTATAAAACATAACTCGAAAAGGTTGATCGGCCTTCCCTTTTTTAGAAGATGAAGTTTTACAGGAATCGGCCGAAAGGCCAATGAATACAAGTAATACAAATGCTAAAATTGTCCTCATTAATTTATTTATTTTTCCTGCAACATCAGGTTTACGTGTTAATTGAATTTTACCGCAATCAGGTGTTTAATTCATAATCGGGTAAATTAAAAACTCAGGGTTTGCTGTGGTAATAACGTGCAAAATCTTGTGCAAAATAGGTAATAATAATATCAGCTCCGGCTCTTTTAATTGCGGTAAGAACCTCAATCATAGCAGCTTGTTCATTTATCCAGCCCTGCCGGGCCGATGCCTTAATCATGCTGTATTCGCCGCTTACATTATAAGCAACCACCGGCAGACTTGAATTTTTGCGTAGGTCACTTATGATATCCAAATATGCAAGTGCTGGTTTTACCATCAAGAAATCGGCACCTTCCATTTCGTCGGCTTCGGCCTCCACCAAAGCTTCGCGGCGGTTTGCCGGATGCATCTGGTAGCTGAGTTTATTCCCGTGTTTTGGAGCAGAATCCAATGCATCGCGAAAAGGACCGTAAAAGCAGCTGGCATATTTTGCCGTGTACGACATAATGCTGACATCCGAATATCCGGCATCGTCTAATTCTTCGCGAATGTATCCTACCCGGCCATCCATCATATCGGAAGGACCGATAATGTCGGCACCTGCTTTGGCCTGAGCAACTGCCATTTTGCCAAGAACTTCAAGTGTTTCATCGTTCAGAATCACACCGTTGTCATAAATACCATCGTGCCCGTCTGAGCTGTAAGGATCCATGGCCACGTCGGTAATTACGGTGCATTCAGGCATTTCTTTTTTAAATTTTGAAATTGCCTTCAGGTAAAAACAATTTTTATCGTAGCTGTAGGTGGCGTATTTATCCTTTAGTTTTTCCGCTACCGCGGGAAAGAGTATGAAGTTCCTTAATCCCAGTTGCATGCAGGATTTAGCTTCGAGAATGGCTTCGTCGATACTGTAACGGAATACACCCGGCATTGAGCTGATTTCTTCCCGGATTTTTTTCCCATCAACCAGAAAAAATGGAGTAATCAGGTTTTCGGGATGCAGGCGGGTTTCGGTAACCATACTGCGAATGGCTTCGCTGCGGCGATTTCGTCTTGGACGGTGGTTTAATTCAATCATGCCGCAAAGATAGATTTCAGATTGATTCCGGCGGAAGAATCAGTCAAATGAATATCAGGTTACAGAAAATTAAAATTGCTTGCCCGAACTTTTGGCCGTTAAATTCATCAGGGCAGATTTCCTGCCCCGATGAAAATATATTACTGAACTGTTAGTGTAATACTTTTTTGTTTGTTAATTCCGTCACGATTGGTAATTGTGAATGTGAACTTATGTGTATTTCCTGAAACCGAATCCTGCATAACTGCCTCGTAATCGTGCGAGTAATTTTGTGATTCTAGATCCTCTGAATAAACTGTGGTTGCAGTTCCATTATTGACTGATTCGGAAATATTAAATTTAATTATCGGATCTTTTTTCTTTTCGGTGGAACAATCCACCCCAATTTTAAAGCTTTCTCCAGAATTAATTCCCATATCAGAGAATGTATATCCGGTAGCCGTTTTAAAATTAATTTGCAATTCATTTTCTTCATCTTCTTTTTTACAAGAGGAGAAAACACTTGAAAATAGAATGATTGAACAAAGTAAAAATAGTTTATTTTTCATTTTTATTGTTTTTTGAATTGTGATTGATTTTGATTTGTAAAATAATATTCCGGCCCATATTCAGTTGTCCGAAATTTCTGATTCTTGAAAGGTGGTCAGCGTACCCTTGATTGAGCAAATTAGTAGCAATCAGGTTTATCTGTATTGTTAGATTTCCGGTCTGAAAATCATTGCCGCATCCTGCGTTTAGCAGGAAATAAGAAGGACTCACTGTTTCGCCGGGAAAAACCAAATTTTGCGCAAAGACATAATCGCTGTTCAGATAAATGAATGAATTTTTCCATTTTTCCTTTTGGGGTGAAAGTTTTATTTCGGGTTTTAACTTTCGGGCCGGCATCCAGGGAAGGTAATTTCCCCCGTCCAGCCTGGCTTCCAGACCAGAAGCTGTGCAGCTTACTGATAATGAGCGTTTCCCAAGCGGAAAGAAATCCAATTTCATTTCGGCCCCGTAAATGAGTGCGTTTCGTTGAACATACCGGTAAACCGGAAATCCGAACCATTCGCCATAACCGGGTTCCAGGAATACGAAATTCTCAAACCGGTTACTGTAAGCACTTCCGGCGAAGCCGAAATACCTGCTCTGCCATATTAATTCGAGCGAAGTATTTAAATTCCTCTCATTTTTTAATTCCGGGTTGCCTAATTCATACGTATAAAACCCTTCGTGCAGGCCGTTTGACGACAATTCAGCCAAATTGGGAACCCTTACACCTGTTGCCACATTTGTTTTGATAACCAGGCGGGAACCAAACTGACGGCTGATTCCAGCCATTCCATTAACAAAGCTTCGTGTGGATGAAAATGGATCGATTTCTTTTTCCTCCGAATTAACAGTCGGTGTGAGCAAAGTTTCAATCCATTTAAAACCGGCGCCCGAACTCAGTTCGAAGGACCATTTTCCGGGCTTGAAATTGAGGTAGGCCGAGGCATTGCTTTCTGCCAGTCTTGCATCGGGAATTAATTTTCGCTTACTATAATTGTCGTTGCTTTGCAATTGCGAACCATTTGCAATTACAAGGGACAG
>JAGQVC010000072.1 GCA_020438185.1 Bacteroidota bacterium | reverse complement strand
TTATTATCGATTGTGGCGCAGCTCACACAAATTTCTGCACGTCCGTCACCATCAATATCGGCTACTACTGCCATTTCGGTTCCGGTTCCCGATGCACAGGGATTTGAACCAATAGTTACCGGTGTACTTCCACTACCATCAATAATTCGCAGTTGCGACTCATCGCGGTAAACCAGTTCCTGGGTTCCGTCCTGGTTAAAGTCGAACATGGTAATGCCCGTAAAGCCTGAACCATCCGAGGTGATCAGGGTCCACTTGGTGGCTAGAGTGGTTGTTCCAACGTAATCGAGTGCATAAACACGTTGTGCCCGCGTAACACCGATTTCGGGCTCGCAGTCCTTATCCATATCACCAATAAAAGGTACTCCGATCCAGTTACTACCCGTGTTAGAGAAGGTTCTGGATGCAATCAGGAAAGGTGTTCCGTTACCCGGGTTCCAGACATAGAGTTCGCCTGTTGATCCCTCAGAGGCTACTACAATGTCCATGTTACCGTCCAAATCGATATCGGCTACCGAAGTATAACCATCGCCGTGACCTGCGATTGTAATGGGAATCATGGCATTACCCGTGAGTCCGGTTAGGTTGGTGATTGTTACATTATAGACGGTATTTCCGGCTGCCAGTTCCAGGCCCGGGTCCGTGGTAATATCGGCTGCAACAGGATTGGCCAGGTCGCCAAATGCCTGGTTGGTCATTATTCCCTGTCCGTTGGCATTTCCGCCGGAGGCGAGAAGTTTACCCGTAGCCGCATTAAAAATCTGGTTGTAAACATATACCTCGGCTACGCCGTCGTTGTTAAAATCGGCAATACCCACAGAGCTTCCGAAGCGCGCGGTAGCCGCATTTCCAAAGGTTGAATCGCTCACCCATTTGAGCGCGCCGGTGTGTTCGTAGCAAACCAGGTGGCGACGGGTTGCCGCCGGATTATCGGAATGGTCCATGGCAGCCACGATGATTTCGCCGAACCCGTCGCCATCAATATCGGCCATGGCAAATGGTGTTGGTCCAACCCAGGCAACAAAAGGAGTAGTTATAGTTGTTTCGGTGGCTCCGGTAACACCATTAATTATAAGAATGTCCTTTGCCCGCCGGGGTTCGTTGGTAACGAGCGAGTTGGACGACAGAAATATGGCTTCGGGCACCCCGTCATTATCAATATCGCCAACAAGCGGAGTTTGGTAAACAGGTATTGTATCGTCGCTTGCCCACTGTGAGTTGAAGTTAAGCTGCCCTCCGGGCGATACGAACTCGCAGGAAGGTTGGCAAAGCAGAATCTGGTCGTCGCAGGGACAATCGGGGTCAAACACATCAACCAGATTATCGCCATCGTCGTCGATACCGTTGTTGCAGATTTCCTGCTGAGCCTGCGACAAGGCAGGAACCAGAAAGAAAAGCATAAGCATGCCGAAAACGATTCGCGCAGGCTTAATGCGGGAGCTGTTCGAATTAGAAGAGCTAAGAGTGTAATGATGCAGCATCATTATGGAGAAAGATTGGCAGATTTCCCAATCAAAATTGAACAAAGCAAAAAGTCGATTGAATAGCCGGTATTCAATCTTGTTAAACGCATGATGTTAATAAAGCCTGAGAATCAGATAAATCAAAGCAATTGCACGTATACCTGCTAAAATGGATGTAATAAATCGCCGCATATTGTTGCTTTGGCGAATGCAGACAAGTAGTGTTTATTTAATCCGGGCTGCATGTAATAGCTTTTAACATGTTATAGCAATTCAACATTTCGCCTGCGGCGGATGTGACCTTTAGAAACTTCCTGAATCGAAGGTTGAAGGTTGATTCAACGGTGAGCTGAATGCGACCAGACTCACTTCCCTTTATGCTTTATTTTCCGGCTGTATGTGCGTTTGCTCTTTTCAACGCGCTGAGGCGGAACGGGGCCTTGCGTTTCCCGGGTTTTTTGTTTAAGGTATTGAAGGAGTTGATTTTTCTTTTTTTTCTTCATTCCTCCACCCTCCTGAACCTGGTTTTTTGTAAAGAGCGAACCGGATAAGATTGCACGGCCGGTATGCTGTCGTTTTGCCCTCCGCTTTGTTTTTCATCCGCCTGCAAGGCGGAAGGAATTTCGAACTCTATAAATTCGGCGGAAAACCGGTAAACCGAAACCAGAAATATGCCCTGAACACTGAAAAATGACCAAAGCTCATTACCTAATAAAGTTGCCGGAAGAATTATTCCATCCTGTTCATCAATTTCGAACATGCCGCGGGATGCGTCAATCTCGCGAAGCAGATACTCCTTTTCTATCCTGCGTTCAGAGCTGTTGTAAACTGTAAGCCAGGTGTATGTTCCGGGAATATCGGTCTTCTTTATTTCGAGGCTCACTTCAACATGTTGCAGGCTTTGACTCTCAGGAAAAACCTCCAGTTCGCCCTTCCAGGAGCCCAGCCATGCCGTCGGGAATTCATCCTGCGAAAGCAGAGAAAGCGGCAAAAGAAAAATTGCAAACAGGAATTTAGCCATTAAAAAACCATGTGATCCTGGGGGTCGATGGGTTTACCCTCGAACCACAACTCGAAATGAAGATGCGGCGAGGTGCTTAGTTCGCCCGAATTACCGGTTATCGCAATGGGCTCCCCGGCCCTAACTTTTTCGCCCTCTTTTTTAAGCAATACCGAATTATGCTTGTACACCGAAAGCAGATTGTTTCCGTGCATTACTTCTATGACGTGGCCGGTTTCGGATGTCCATCCTGCAAAAATTACCGTTCCATCTAATGTGGACTTAACCGCTTCGTTTTTAGGAGCCACCACATCAACACCATAATGCCTGTCGGCAGGATTAAATTTAGAAGTAACCTTACCTTTCATGGGCGTGAAAAAGTGGTAGGAAGAAATTTCGGAAAACGAAGTGTTATTTCTTGATTCACTCAAATTGTAACGGTCCTGTTCGTCAATTTCATTTCTAAAGCGTGTTTCTTCCGCCGAAGGCGTGAGTTTAACCGAGTTTACATCGGGACGGGTTCCTCTGGTAACAGAATCCCTTCCTGCGCCGGCCTCGCCTTCCATAACCAGTTTAATGTCGTCGATGAGACGATCTTTCTGCCTGGAACTTTCTTCAAGCGAATCGAGCTTACCGGCCAGACGAATGAGGTTTCTGCGCACTTTTACATCGCCCGAATACCCGGGAATGTATTCACGTAAAGGCGTAAACGCAATAAGCAGGGTTGTGAATAAAATCAGTCCGATTGACAGCAATCCGATAGCGGTAAAAAGGTTGAGCCGGGACAACTTTAAAGAATACTTTTCTTCAAAGGTCTCATCGTTCATAACTACAAGCCTGTATTTATGCCTGAGTTTCTTAACGATGCGTGCTCTTCTGGTACCCTGTTGTTCCTGCATGGGCGGCTAATTTCCGAAAAATCGCAAAGTGGTGGTACGAATTACCTCAACCTAACAACATTTTGTTGTGAGTAACCTTTGTTAAATGTGAAAACAAAATCGGATAAATAAAATATTTTTGCGCCACGACAGTTATCAGGCAAAGCTTTTGAATCGTTTGAACACAAATACAAGCCTCCGGCTTCTTTACGGAGCGGCATCTCTGGTGCTGCTGCTGTCGTTTATTGCATCCTGCTCCACAAAGAAAAACAAGTGGATCAATCGTTTTTACCACAACACCACGTCCCGCTTCAATGGATATTTTAATGGGAATGAAACCATTAAGGAAGCAGAACTGATGTTAAAAACGGCTCACAAGGATAATTATTACAAGGTTATTCCGGTTTACCCGGTGGGGACTCTGGATGATTCCAAAACCATACTTCCTCTTTCTGACAAGGCAATCAAAAAAGCTTCGGTTGTGATTGCCAAGCACTCTATGATGATTCGCGGAAAGGAGTATTGCAAATACATTGATGATGCTTATTTGCTGATTGGAAAGTCCATGTTTTATAAGCGTGATTATTACGCTTCGCTTGAGATGTTTGCCTATGTGGCCCGCGACCCGGTTAAAAACAACAAAAAAGACCAGATTCAGCACCTTGCAAACATCTGGCTTTGCCGCGCATACAGCGAGTTGGGTATGTTTAGCGATGCCCGCCTGGCTATTGACCGCTCGCTGAACGACAAAACCCTGAATGGGAAAATCAAGGGTGAGGTTTACGCTGCATTAACGGATTATCATCTTAAGCAGAATCATTACCCTGAAGCGCTTGAAGCGGTTAAAATGGCCGTAGAGTTCACCAAAAAACGGAAACGGGCAACCCGATTGCTTTTTATTGAGGGGCAGCTTTTGCAAAAAACCGGAGAACTCAAGCAGGCTTCCGATATTTATAAAAAGGTTCTGAAAAGCAATCCGAGTTACGAAATGGGTTTTTATGCCCAGATTAATCTGGCGCGCTGCTTCGATGCCGAATCTAAAAACAGCATCGAAATCCGCACCTTGCTTGCCCGAATGCTTGCAGACCCTAAAAATGCCGATTTTAATGATCAGATTTATTATGTTTTAGGTGAGGTTGACCAGAAGGAAGACAAGGAAGAAAGCGCTATTGAACAATACAATAAGTCAATCCGAATTAGCACCAGTAACAATAACCAGAAGGGAATGTCCTATCTGGCGATAGCCGAAATTAATTTTAAAAACAGGCAATACCGGCAATCGGCTGCCTATTACGATAGTGCGGTTACCAATTTGAACAAGGATTATCCGGATTATAAAAAGATTGAAATCAAGAAAAATTCCCTGGCTGAGCTTGTCCAGAAATACAATGTGATTGAGCGTTACGATAGTTTGTTGCGAATGTCTAACCTGAGTAAGGAAGATCTGGATAAGGCAATGGATGAAATCATCCGTAAGGAAGAAGAAA
Source organism: Bacteroidota bacterium (assembly GCA_020438185.1). Lineage (GTDB taxonomy): Bacteria > Bacteroidota > Bacteroidia > M30B66 > M30B66 > M30B66. The sequence continues at coordinate 2,556 of JAGQVC010000072.1, read as the reverse complement.
AACGCAGGATTGAGAAGGAAAAACAAGCTCAGGCTGCTGCGCTTGCTGCTGCCGGCGGCGGAACCGGAACACCGGGAAGCACCTTCAACAGTGGTGGAAATGGCTTGTGGTATTTCTATAATCCAAGCGCTAAAGGATTTGGCTTTAGTGAATTCCGTAAAATTTGGGGCGAGCGTAAACTGGAAGACAACTGGCGCAGGAAAAACAAGCAGGCTGTAGCGCCTGTAATAAACAATGACCCTGATTCGGCCGCTAACGTTGTGGATGAACCCAAGGTTGAAATGAGCCGGGAAGATAGTATTGCAAAAGCCAAAGAGAACTTACTCAAGGATCTTCCAAAAGATGATGAGCAAAAACAGGCATTCGCGGATTCTGTCATGCGGGCATTCTACGATATAGGTTTGATTTACAAGGAACGCTTAAAAGACCTTCAGGCGGCAGCCGAAACGTATGAAGAGTTTTTAAGCAAATACCCAAGATCAAAAAACGAAGCGACGATTTACTACCAGCTTTATCGGATTTATCTGGCGATTCCGAATACACAGCTTGCCGAGAAATATAAAAACCTGATTCTGAATAATTATCCCGACTCGGATTATGCCTCATTAATCCGTGATCCCGAATTCTTCAAAAAAGAGAACCTTTCGCAGGATGCCGCCAACCGTTTCTATGAAGAAACATACAGAATGTATCAGGCCAAACAGTACACAGAAGCCCTTGAGCGTTGCAAAATGGCGGAAACCCGCTACGAAGGCAACGATTTATCGGCCCGGTTTGCATTGTTGAAGGCTCTGATTACCGGCAAACTCAAAGATGTGGAAGCATTCAGGATGAGCCTGCAGTCGGTAGTGGCAAAATATCCGGCCGATACCGTAAGGGTGAAGGCCGAACAACTGCTTAATGCACTTGACCGGGTACAGGGCATTGCCCGGCCCGACACGGTTGAAGCAGCACCGGCCGCGCCAAAATTCCGGTACAAAGCCGATACGGTCCATTACTTTGTAATTCTGGTTGAAGATGTTCGCACCGATCTGAACGACCTGAAAATAGCTTTAAGTGATTTTAATACTGAGTTCTTTTCCCTTAAAAACCTGAAAGTGAGCGCCCGGCTCCTTGGTACCAATTACCAAGTTCTTACAACCGAAAAGTTCGATAATAAAAACGAAGGAATGGGTTACCTGAGCCTTATGAATGACGATGATTACGTGCTGAAGGATGTTGACAGGCAGCTTCTTGAAATTTTTATAATTACTCCGGAGAACTACAATGCGCTGATGAAAGAAGCCAATGTGGATGAGTACATTGAGTTTTTCAGAAAGGTTTATGAGTGACCAAACAGGCAAATTGCCTCTTGATAAAAGTTTATATATTTGATTTTCAAACAATAATATCATTTGCAGATGTTCAATTCTAAAGATTCCAAATCAGCCGAACCGGGAAACTCTGGCACCAACCAGATTATGACAGGTACTACACTTACGGGTGATGTGGTATGCGACGGCAACATCCGCATTGACGGTACACTCAAAGGCAACCTGGTTGCCAAAGGAAAAGTGGTAATCGGGCCAAGCGGAATTGTTGACGGTGAAATTAATTGTCAGAACGCCGATATTTCCGGCACCGTAAAAGCCAAAGTTACTGTAGCTGAGCTGCTTTCGTTAAAAGCGAGCGCCAAATTAACCGGCGATATCAGCACCAACAAATTGGCTATTGAACCGGGTGCCAATTTTAGCGGAGCCTGCAGCATGGGAGGTATTGTAAAGGAATTCTCCAAGCATGGAGCGGGATCAGAAAAATCCGAATCAAAGGAAAAAACAGCTTAACGACTACGGCCGTTATGTTTCGCTGGGCTTTCAGATGGCAGCAGCTATCCTCATCCTGACCTGGCTGGGTAGAAAAGGTGATGTGTTTTTTAATCTGAAACAACCCTGGCTCACTATTGTCGGTGCAATTTCCGGCATTGCTGCCGGGATGTACTGGCTCTTTAACTCATTGCCGCGCTCCGACAAAAAATGAACAGGTACATTCTCACTATGCTTCTTATTTCTGCGCTTTGCGCAGGATTGGCTTATTTCGGCCTGCAGGCCGGATACCATGAATTGCCAACCGCTTTCTGGCTTGGCCCTCCCTTGTTTTTCCTTCTCACCTCTGTACTCATCCATTTTTTTCTGATGAATTCGGTGAGTGGTCGCCCCCAACGCTTTGTGAATATGTTTATCGGCATGCTCAGCCTCAAGATGTTCCTTCATCTGATTGTGATTCTGGCAGTTGCTTTCAGTTTTAAAAAGTACGCAGTGCCGTTTATTATCGTTTATGCCTTAAACTATCTCATTTTTACCGTTGCAGAAACAGTTAGCCTTTTCAGGCTTTTTTATAAGAAATCCTCCTGAGCCGATTGCATAATCTCTACTTTTACACAAACTGAAACTATGGCAAAAAAAGCCGGAACACAAGGAAAAAAGCAGGGTAAGAAAGGCTCCAAATCTCCATTGGCTTCGTGGATAAAATGGATCTGGATAATTGTCCTCACCCCTGTTCTGGGATTGTTTCTGCTGG
>JAGQVC010000071.1 GCA_020438185.1 Bacteroidota bacterium | reverse complement strand
GTATTGTCCTTTTTTCTGATACACAATAACAGGCTGACCTCCATACTCAGTTATCTGAATATCAGCTGTTAGCGCCTCACCGCTCACCACATCGTACACACGACCTTTCAGTACCGACATTAGTGAACGATCAAGTCTTTTTAATTCAAATGAACGTTTAAACTCGGCTCCTTTCGAATCGGCCGAAATATCGAGGCTGTCTTCATAAAGTGCGTATCCGTTAGACATAACCCGTGCAATGTATAAACGCCCGGGAGGCAAAACAATGGAATAACGTCCCGATTTGTCGGTAACACTGGCCTTAACAACCTCACCGGTTGCGGCATCCATAAATTCAATTTCCCCTTTCAGGGTGATTTTGGATTCCCGGTCGCTTACAACGCCATAAACACGGGCCTGTGGATCGCGACTCATCTCAATATTTCTCACAACAACCTGTGAACCTGCATCATATGGAAGCTCCAGCACTTCAGTATAGGCCACATACTTATCGGCAGTCACAGTTATTTCGTAGGTTTTGCCTGCCGGCAGATTTGCAATGGTCTCTCCGTTTTCTGTTTCACGACTTACAACTATTTCTCCTGTAGCTACATCTTTAATGGTAACAGTGGCAAGCAGATTCTGATTGGCAGCCGTATCGCTTACACTAAACTGAAGTGAGCTCAGAAGTTCGGTTTCGTCCAAAAAATGCATCACATAAATATCCTTATCTCCATAACCTTCCTCACGATATGATGCAAAATAGGCACGCTTGGCATCTGACGTCAGCACAAAGAAAACATCGTCTTCAGGTGAATTTATCGGGTATCCCAGATTTTCAGGAGCTGTGAAACTGCTGCCATTCCACTCACTTTTGAATATATCATAGCCACCCATGGAATTAAACCCTTTGGAAGAAAAATATAGTGTTTTACCATCCGGATGAAAGAAAACCCCGTCCTCATCGTATTTGGTATTTATCCCGGTTCCGGCATTTCTGATGTTACTGAATTTGCCATTTTCATCCACATCGGCAATGTAAATGTCCTTTCCTCCAACGGCATCATCGGCTTCGCGATTTGAAATGAAAAAGAAATACCTGCCATCGGCCGAATAGGTCGCGTGATTTTCATAATACTTCGTATTGATGGCCTTCAGAGCCTCCGGCTCAGACCATTCAATATCATTGAGTTCTGACTGATAAATGTCCCCACCGTTTTTTGTCCTGTAAATCAGCAGCTTTTTCCCATCTGATGACAAATTAATAGAGGCCTCGTGATCATCATCATTAATGGGTTTTCCAATGTTCTTAGCCGGAGCCCACTCACCGTCGATTCTGTATGTGATATACAAATCCTCAAAAAACAAGGAATCCTCCATATCAACCATTCCTCCGGTGGAATTATCCCGTCGGGATGTGAAAATCATTTTATTCTCATCAGCTGTAAGCACCGGTGCGTAATCCGGAAAAGGTGAATTCACGCCGGGCCCAAGATTATCAATCCTTACCCGCACAGGATTTACTACCAGCTCTTTACCCGATTCGCATTCCATCATGTACTTCTCAACTTCCGGTATTCGGGAAGAGTCTGCTTCACTCCTGGCTTTCTGTATAAACTCGCTGTAAACACGTATAGCCTGGTCAAATTCAAGATTGTAGTGATAAGCCTTTCCAAGGGAGATAAGAAATTGTGTCCCCATTTCCTGATTCAGCATCCTGGCCCTTTGAAGATATGGCAGCGACTGAAGCCGGTTAACCTGCAAATTAAGGTAACACAAGCCAATCTGATAGTTAAGATCTGCATTGTCGGGGTTAAAGCTTTGGGCCTTCAGATAGTTTTCAAGAGCCTGAGGAAAGTAAACAGGTCCTCTTAAAAAATAGTAGTCGCCCTTTTTGTAATGGTCAAAAGCAACTTTGAACTCTTTCTCCCTGCCTTCAAAATTCTTCTCTCTGAATTCTACATTCGCAACCTGTCCTTGTACATTCTGAAACAGTAATGTTACCAGTACAAATAACAATATTCTTCCTGCGACTTTAATTTTCGGTAAGTGTTGAAACATAGGCTCGAAAACGATTGCAATTGGGCAACCTAAAATAGAGTCTTTAACTCAATGCCTTTTTATGAAATCATCAAAAAAATCAACGTTTTACAAACAACAAAATGTTGATTCGCGAAACGCTTAACTTTTAAAATACCTTACCCAGTTACGCAACATAATTTCACCCGAAGGGGTAAGTACTGATTCGGGATGAAACTGCATACTCCAAATTGGGAGGTTTTTATGTTGCATAGCAAGCAGCCCCCTGGACTCATCCACAGCAGTAGCCTCAAATTCTTCCGAAACAGAATTAAAATCAACTGACCACGAGTGATAGCTTCCGGCATCAAATGTTTCGGATATGCTTTCAAAAAGCGGGACTTGTTTTTTAATAAAAGCCTTACGAGCAACACCGTGAAATGGCTTCTCCTGTCTGTACAAACGTCCACCGAATTGCTCTGCAATTGCCTGATGTCCAAGACAAATGCCCAATACCGGTTTCCGCCGGCAGGCGTGATTTACCAGAGCCGATAAGTTCATAAACTCAGCAGGCAGACCCGGACCTGGTGAAAACACAATTCCGTCTGCTTCATCCACATCAGAAATTGAACAGGCATCAACCCTTAATACCTCCGGAGCGCTATCATTCACATTTTCAAGCATATGATACAAATTGTATGTAAATGAATCAAAACAGTCAATGATTAGAATTTTCATTTCCGCTCCGGTTTGTGCAGGGGTTAAAAATTTTAATGCAATTTTACGCAGTTCGGTTAATTTATGAAGCGAATTTTAGCTGCTCTGCTTTTTACTTTTTCGGCATCGTACCTTGATGCTCAGCAAACGGAGCGTCCTGTATTTCAAAATGCAACCCGTCTTCAGCTTGGTGCCGGTGCCGTCATTTACCGCTTTCGCGGTGATGAAGCCACGCAGAATTTCTCGAACTCCAAAGTAAGACCCGCACTTGAGCTTGCCGTTGAGCACAAAGCCTGGAAATTCTCAATCCCGGTAAATCCGGGAAATGTTGCATGGAATAAAAACGGTCCGGATACGATCATTAATTTCTCCTCTTCTTTCGTATGCACAGGTCTAAACGTCCAGTGGAGAATTTTACGCGACGATAGAAAACTATCGCCTTTTATAGGAGCAGGATACAATATGATGTTTTACAATGTGAATTCTGACTTTCGTAATTCCGCTGGTTCGGAATATCATCTTTGGACGGATGGCAGCATCAGAAATCTTGAAGAACTTCCACAGAATGTGGATGATGCAGTAATCATTCAACGTGATTATAAATATGAAACGAGAGTTGTAAGTAATCAAAACATGACAGTGTATCCGCTATTCGCGGGATTAAGCGGACCGCTTACAGACAAAATTCAATTGAATGTTACCTATTCGCTTCTGTTCATTCAGGGTGATAATCTTGATAATTCGGTAACCACAAAAGGTTGGGACCGGATGAGCAGCATCTCTGTCGGGCTAAGCTGGACGATTCCGCCAAAACGCAAATACATTTACAAGCAACCTGATAATGCACCGATAATTGACTACAATTCTGTTGATTTTGAAGCAATTGATGCCCAGGATGAAGATGATGACGGAGTACCGGACCTGATTGACCGTTGCTATGGCACGCCCAAAGGTGCTCCGGTTAACGAATTTGGTTGCACAACAGATTCTGATGGTGACGGAATACCCGATTTTGTTGACGTTCAGCCTGATTCACCTGAGAATGTCCGTGTGCACAATGATGGATCTGCCTGGTCTGATGAGGAGTATCAGAAATATACCAACGATTCCTTGTCTTATTTCGTTCAGATGCTTCGTAAAGTGAACAAAAATTCAAGACCTTATCCTGTTAAGAAATACATTCCAACAACTGCTTATCAGCATTGGAATTCAATCCTGGAAGCACACCCGGAATGGATTAAAGAAAGGTTAGCTAAGGCTGATCCGCTTCCGTCAGAATTTAAAGTGTTCGACACCGATAAAAATGGTTTCCTCAGCATATCCGAGCTCGAAAATGCTGTTAATCGTTTATTCGATGGGAATTCGAAAACATTCGATGAAAATTTATTGAGAAAAGCAATAGAATATGCCTTCAGGAATCAATAAGCTAATTCTCCTGTCATTTTTCACGGTGCTTATTTCAAGTCTGAAAGCACAACCTGAAATAGTGCTTTCGGGCCCGGATCAGATTAAAATTGGCACCTCTACTGTGATAAATATCTCGCTCACAGGTACTAAATTTATCAATGGTCCGGCTCGTCTCCAGTTGAACATTCCCGAAGGATGGCAAATAGAGAATTATCCGGGCGAAGTTGCCTCATTCTCTCAGGATGGTAATATTGCAAGGGTTGTCTGGCTTGAATTTCCTTCACGCGACAGTTTGAACATAAGCGCCATGATCCGGCTTCCATCCAAAGAAGATACTGGGTCATTTTCTATTACCGGCAGTTTCGATTATCTGGATAAAGGGAAACCCAAAACGATATCTACTCTACCAAAAACAATTCGGATTTCCAGGTACTTCAGCAGATTCTGAATCAAATCACCTGGTCCTGCTAGCAGAATTTCAGCAGAACAGATAATTTTCCTGTTTCATGTTACTTGTTAAATAATTCAGGCGCACAGCGCCGGATGAAAACAGGGATTAATAACCTCCCGAACGCTTCCTCACAAACCATTCAATGCTTAATAGCAAAAGAATCAATGCGAAAATCCAGGGGAAGCGAACCAATTCCTTCACAGTGCTTTCGATATGTGAAACCGGCTTCACATCTTCCCGCTTCGAAATCTTTTCAGTCAATTGTAGCAGATCTTGCGGACCAACCATTTCACCTCCGGTGCGAAGCGCCATTGTACGCAGCATTGCATGATCCGCGCGACCTGAGCTTTTCTCGGTTTCGACGGGTTTCACAATAAAACGGCCTTCGGCTGAAAACTCCTTGTCGCCAACTTTTGTTTTTGCAGCGTATGAATAAGAACCTGCCCTAAACATACCCAAATCAAGTGAATAAGCCGAAGCGGTGCGGGCAAAAGTAAATGGGTAAGTGAGACCTTTTTCATCTTTAATCACTAAATTCACATCCACTTGATTAATAAGCTCATAGGATGAATTATACACTTCTGCATCCATTCGGATACGCTCGTTCTCATTGTAACTGTTTCGGGCAATAACCCTAAGATTCTTTCTTTCATTGCGAACGCTCAGGTACTGAACCACCTTAGAAACAAGTTCATCAAATAACTCGTGATTTCCATGTTCGGCAAAATCCTGAAGCCTCCACCGCCACATTCCCTCACCCGCAAGCAATGCCTGTTTATGTTCGGGATCTGACGAGAAAACGAAAAGTGGATACTGGGTTGAAACGGCACCAATTCGTTGTGAAAACAAAGTAACAGCCGATTGCTGCATAATATAGTTTCCGTATGGAATCTGCAAAGGACCAAATTTCCTGATAGCCTCGCGTAATTCGTCGCTAAGGGTGAACAAGGCAAATCCCGGATTAAGAATCGGGTACACATCGTTCATTCCTCCTCTTGCGCCATTAATCTGTAAAAGCTTTTGTTGCGAATTAAGTATTCCGGGTTGTGATGAAGCACCGGCAATAAACCACAATGGAACACCCGCATTACCCGCTTCTGCAATTACGCCGGCTGCAGCATTTCCTGCCGAAGGCAGTTGATGCAATATAACTAGAGAATACGGTTTTACACTACCGCTAAACGCATCAGCCTGCTTCACTTCCACCTCGTAGTTGCGATTTTGAATCAGGCTTTGTCGAATCGCAGCAACATCAGGATGCGGCGAAGCCGCCAGAATAAGCACTTTCTGTCTGGAATCAATAATTTCTATAAAAAAATCGCGGGTATTGTTCTTAAACGAAGTTTCGCCATCAACATTTTCAAGTACTACCGAATACCTCTGAACTCCGGTTTTTTCGGCTTTAATCTGAAAATCAATTGTTTTAAGAAACTGCTCCTCAGAGATACTGATTTCCTCTGATGCAACAGAAACGCCATCCTTTTTTATACTTATCCGTGAGGATTTTCCCTTTAGCTTATCAGCTTGTATGGTTACCTGTACCGGAAAAGTGTTATTTAAATAAGCCAGTTGATTGTGGCGAAGTTGCGCAATAAATAAATCCCGGCGTATGGTTGTATCGCCCATTGCAACTGTGTAAACCGGAGCATTAAGCATTCGGCGGTTATACAATGGATTATTCCCTTTATTGTAAATGCCGTCGGTTGCGAGAATTACAGCACCAATATTCACATTTTCATACCGGTCAGATAATTCCGTTAGGGCTGAGGAAATATCTGTTTCCTTTCCTGAAAAATCATTTTTCAGGCTATCCTGAAGTTCGTGATCAAAGGAAAAACTTTTAAAATCATATTTTTCGCCAAGTTGATCAGCCAGTTTCTGTAATAATTCCGGGTACTGCTGCTTTACAAATACGGAATCCGAATTGGCGGTGACAGATTCTGTATTATCCTGCAGGAAAAGAATAACCGGCTTTTCAAGTTCGCGGCTGTTAAGCCTGAGCAGCGGTGCAAACAGCAGAAAACACAAAATAGAAACACTCAAAAAGCGCAGCGCTGCCAGAAACCAAATCAGGGCTTTGGATGCATCCGGAACACCATGATTTTTCCGGTACAGCACAAAAGCGTATGCTACACCGCAAAGCAGGCATAATAAAATATACCAGGAAGGATACTGAAATACGAATTCGAAATTCACCCGGCTTTTAATGTAATTAGGTACTCATCCCTCCGCAAACGTTCAGAACCTGTCCATTGATATATGCTGCCATATCAGAGGCCAGAAACACGGTCGCATTTGCAACATCTTCAGGTGTACCGCCGCGTTTCATGGGAATAGTTTCGAGCCATTTCGATTTCACATCATCGCCCAGATCGGCAGTCATTTCAGTTTCTATAAAACCGGGTGCAATCGCATTCGAACGAATGTTCCTTGATCCTAATTCCTGAGCAATAGATTTTGTGAAACCTTCAATACCTGATTTGGAAGCTGCATAATTGGCTTGTCCTGCATTTCCGCTTGCTCCCACTACTGAACTCATGTTCACAAACGCACCATATTTATTACGAAGCATAGGTTTTATTGCCGCCTTCGTCAGATTAAATACCGACTTCAGATTAACACGTATCACTTCATCAAATTGCTCTTCCGACATTCGCATTAACAACCCGTCCTTGGTTATACCTGCATTATTCACAACGATATGCAATGTGCCAAAATCAGAAACTACATCGTTAACCAACTTTTCAGCTGCCTGAAAATCAGATGCATCTGAATTATAACCTTTCGCATTCACGCCAAAAGCCTTCAGCTCCGCTTCAAGTTCAGCGGCTTTGCTTGCGCTCGACATGTAAGTAAACGCAACATGAGCACCCTGTTCGGCGAAT
>JAGQVC010000070.1 GCA_020438185.1 Bacteroidota bacterium | reverse complement strand
TTCCCCATCGGTAGTGTAGATTATATCTTGTGCATTTAGAGCCACCGTAGCCAATAATGCAAATGTCAAAAGCAGTAGATTTTTCATAATATTTTTTCGGTTAACGAATATCCAACGAATTTCTTGTATAAAAAAACCCCAAAACAAATGTTGGGGTTTTTAAAATCCTGAGAATTAAGGTTTTTAATTCTTCATCAAACGCTGGTAAACTTTTTTACCTTCAATTTCAAGTTCTATCATGTAAATACCTGAAGCCAGATTAGAAATTGGAAGTGAATATTGTTGATTCCCAGATCCAAATGAAGCTGAAACAGGAGAAATAGCTTGTTTACCTACCATGTCAAGCAGTCGAATCTGAGCGGTAACCGGATGAAGTGTGTTGAAGTTAAGTTTAACCAAATCATTCGCCGGGTTAGGAGCCAGATTAAGCGATGTAATTGTAGCAAAATCTGCGATAGATAGAGCTTCTCCAATACGGATGTCGTCTATATAGAAATTGTTACTTCCTTCATCACCAGCAACAAACTCAAATTTGAAACGAACATTATCCTGAGAAGCAACTCCTGCAAGACCAAGTGCAAGCTCTCCCCATTCACCTTCTGTTGAAGGCACAAAAGAATTACTAAAATAACCGGCAGTAATCAAATCATTACCTGACCAGGTTTTTCTTAAAATCCAGGTTTGCCCGCAATTGTTTGAAGTATAAACCAGCAAGCGATCGTTTGGCTCGCCACCTCTTTCGGCTCCTGAAACACGAAATAACAAAGCAGGAGAATTAACGGCAGTCATATCATATGAAGGCGTTACAAAGGCATCTGCTTCTGTTGGAGTGTTGTTGTAATTCAACATTCTGATGCAACTTCCGTAACCAAAGCCAGCCCATGGAATAAACTCCCACTTGTTCGCACTATTATCATCATTATAAACTCTGTAACGATTGTAAAAGTCTGCTTCCACTTCAAATGCATCTGAATAAAAGCTTGAAGAAGCTTCAGCCTGATCCGGACTTATAGTAATTAAATCTGTTTTTGAATACACATTTTCACCTAATGAGTTCGTAACGGTTAATTTAACCATAAATTCACCGGCATTGTCATACGTTACTGTTGGATTTGCTGCTGTTGAAGTCGCCGGAGTTCCACCTTCGAATTCCCAGGCACGTGTATAATCTTCAGAATTGTAAGATGCGTCTTCAAAAGTTACAGTTGCACCGGTGCAAACCATGGTTCTGTTTTCACAGAATCTGGCAATTGGACTACATGCCAGAGGATTTGCGATGGCTTCATCGCTTGTTCCGGTAGCTTCCAGGTTTTCGTCAGACCAAATATAAGAGCGGAAAAAAGCAAGCGTTCCATCCATTATTTCTTTCTGTCCATTCGTGAACATACTCATGCACTGGTCATCAGAATAGTCCATGTAGTTCATGAACATTTCACCATGAATAGTGTCACCACCAGGGCAAGAACCAATGTTGTAAGGGTAATCATCCCAACAAATTCCATAATTAGGTCCGAAAGCAATCGGAGTATCATCAACACCGTCACTTCCACAATCAGCATCACCCCAAATGTGGCGCAGACCTAACCAGTGACCGATTTCATGGGTTGCTGTTCGACCCAGACGCTGACCAAAAGCTCCATTTGCAGCTGTTCCGATACTTCCAACGCAATCATGACGAAGAACAATCCCATCGGTTGAAGGTAATCCACCTGCCGGAAACTGAGCATAACCCAATACTGTTCCGGTTCCCTGAACCTCACCAATAGATTTAACCACCCACACATTCAGATATTTATAGTAGTTCCAGTGTGACAATGACTTCACACCGTTGGCGTTATTGGCTTCATTCGTTTTTGGAGAATAAATTCGAACAATACCGTCAGTACAATTACCCAAATCGTCGTACTGAGCAAGTCTGAACTCAATCTGGCAATCAGCTGCAACGTCAGCAAAAGCGTCAGGTGTCTGATTAATGGTTGGATTGGTCAAAGAATAATCTTCGTTCAAAATCCTGATCTGATCCAGAATCTGCTCTTTTGAGATATTCTCAGAACCGCATTCATGAATCACGTGGAAAACAACCGGGATAATGCGCTTTCCGTCAGCCTTGCGCTCACCGACAGTGGTGTTGGCCAGATAATTTCTAAGTGACTCTTCAAATTTCTGACGTTCTTTAACCAATTCAGGATGCTGTTGCATCTCCTCCTGCAAGACCTCATGGCTCATGCATTTATGAGGAACTTGTTGGTTTTGTGCATTGATTCCCGAAGTAAGAAATGCCAATGTACCTGATAAAATAACACTTGTAAAAGTTTTCATTTGTTCTTTATTGCTTCCACGCGGATTTTGCGCACAAGAATAATAAATAATTCTCGTGTTTTAACCGCTTTGTTACGGAATTATGAATTTATGTTTCAAATTTAGTCATATCAATAATTTGCATCAAGGACAAAAACAGGCAATTGTCGCAGAATCTGTTCAGCTTAGAACAAATTGACTTATTCCTTTGGGAATCTTTAGTTTAATTGATTTTTTAGAATGACTTTCATTGACCGTATGAAATCGCCGATTGGCCAACAATTCAGATAAATCACTTTGTAAAAATTTACTTTCCCTTCTACTCCACATGCTAACAGAAGCCAGGCAATCATCACTGCTCGAATTTATATATCCTGCTGAAAGCAGGAAAAAGTTTTGCCCGTTAGAAAGCAAAAGAAAACGCGAAGCAACCCGATTACAAACTGTGAGTTTTTGTGTTCCATTATTACTCGAAGAGTATTCAATTGAAACTTTATGGAATCGATTGATTAGATGAACCCGATTCGTATCTGAAATCTCATGCTCGAATGTTGTAAACCTCTTTAGTTGAAGTAAACTGCTGATCAAAGTAAAAATCAAAACCAGCTTCAATATCTGATGCATCTTAACCTGATTAACCAGAAGAAACAAACACAGGATAAACGCAGAAATAATGAGCGCCTGACTTAGATCGGGCTTATTCAAGGTTAATGATGAGAATGGCAATTGGCTTATCCAGGCAGACCAGCCGGATAACCAGTGTATCCCTGTCATGCAGAGCCATAACAAAACATCTCCCAAATAGGAAATCCTGCTGAAAAGCAGAGACAAAAAGCCGCTAAAGGAAACTAAAGTAGCAAGAGGCACAGCCAACAAGTTCGCGGGAAGAAAATAAACAGGAAACTTTCCAAACGTGTATAGTACAACCGGAATTGTGACAAGCTGAGCTGCCACAGATATTACACTGGCCCCTAAAACAATTCTGGTTACTTTATAAGGAATTGCCTGTACCTGATTTAACAAGGGTGCTGAAAATAGAATTCCTGCTACAGCAGAAAAAGACAGCAGAAAGCCTGTATTCAAAATTAAGCCGGGATTAAAGGCAAGAATAATTAAAGCTGCGCCAAAAAGAGTGTTGAAAGGTAGTTTACGCTGTCTCATGATTCCAGCAAGTAATCCCAATGACAGCATAAGTGCTGCACGACAAACCGAAGGTGAAAATCCTGTAATGATAGCATATACCCATAATGCTGGAATAATGAGAACTATGGCTCCTTTATTCTTTTCAGGTTTAGGTAGGAATAGCGCAAGGATAAAAATTAAACCCTGATAAATGAGACCGACATGCAAGCCTGAAACTGCAAGCAGATGTATAATACCGCTGGTTGAAAATTGTTGCATCTGCTCCGGATCAAGTTTCTCTCTGTCACCAAGCAATAGTGCCCGGGCCAAATATCTGTCTGCATCTGGATATTCATCATCATTGAGACTACCAATTAACCTTTTTCTTAGGTTTCTAACAGTGGAATGAAAACTATTTTCTGATGGGATTCTTAGCCAACTTTTCCTTGTATTCAACAAGGCGCTGTAGCCATTAGAATTCAGCCAGTGAGAATAATTAAAATCAGATTTTGTGTCAGGTAATGGAAAGTCGAGGCTCCCAAACAAATACAATATGGTTCCCTGATTAAACTCCTCGCCGGGTTTGCAAAGCAAACGACACTTTACTTTTGCATGAGTTTCAGACCAGAGGTCTGATGCATAGTAATGTGAAATAGCAGCCGAAAACTTAAGTACACCTGCAGAATCCGCCTCGCAGTGTTTCGCAATTACCAGCCTGAAAAGATGGTCTCCCTGCAAATCAAAAGCACCAATTCGATTTTTGTTTCTAACAGCAGAAATACTGGCGCTTACGGCTGCCAGGCTTGCAAACAAAGCTAGAATGAGAAAGCTTTTGGATTTACGTACCGCAACGATTGAACCGGTAGAAGCAAATACTAAGTTACTTAAGACGATTAGCGGGATTGAAGCCAATAAAGTAACTAAAGCAAACTGACCAGCCTGCGTATAAGCAAATAATCCAATTATATAAAACAGGCAAACGGCAGAGAGCGGATTAGATTTCCAAAATGAAACGGTGGACGAATTTCTCACACCGTAAAAAAACAAAAGCCTCATTTCTGAGGCTTCTGTAAATGTTTATATACGTTTAAAATGCTTATTCGGTAATCACCTTAAACTCTGTGCGGCGGTTCAGCTGATGCTCGTCTTCAGTACATTGAGTGCATTCACATTTTACCTTAGGCATTGATTCTCCATAACCTTTGTAAGAAAGACGTTTTGGATCAATATCTCTTAAAGTACAATACTTAAGCACGGACTTAGCTCTGTTTTCAGAAAGTTTCTGGTTGTAAGCATCATCTCCACGGCAGTCAGTATGCGATCCAAATTCAACTTTGTAAGTCGGATTATCGATCAGCAGCTGAACCATTTTATCAAGTTCAAGAGCAGCATCGGGACGAATATCCCATTTGTTGTAATCGTAGTAAATATCAAGAACACGTGGACCAGTCGTTTTCTCAAGTAGAACAACTTTACCTTCATCGCAAGATTTAATTACATCCGAGCAAGGCTTGTCAACTGTGGAAATGTCGAAAGAGTTTGCAAGAGTTTGATCGTATCTGGCATTAATCAGGTAATTATGACCACCTTCGAGGCGGAAGTAAGCAATACCCTGAGCATCTGTGGTAGCACTGTCGGTTTTCAGCGTTTCCTTGTTCTGAACATAAACAACGGCACCTTCGAAAGGCTGCTTTGACTCTTTATCCTGAACACAAATTTCTGCAGAGATAATCGGATCCTTGTAAATCACTTCATATAATTTATCAACTCCGGATCTGGTTGAAGTCAAATTGCCAACTTTTCCATCAGCATCAAGACTAAAGTCAAAATCATCTTTGGATGAGTTGATTGGAGATTTCATATTCTCAGGAGTAGACCAGCTACCACCATTCATTTTCGTTTTGAAAATATCTAATCCACCCATTCCTGCGTGACCATCAGAAGAGAAGTAAAGCTTCTCATCAAAGCCCATTTGTGGCATCATATCACGACCGGCAGTATTCACAACTGGTCCTAAATTTTTAGGCTCATTCCAGGAAGTGCCATTCCAATCGCACATATAAAGGTCTGTTTGACCGTAACCGCCCGGACGATCTGAAGAGAAGAACAAATACTTGCCATCAGGACTCAAAGCTGGATGCCCATTAGAGAACTCATCACTATTGTATGGAAACTCTTCAATGTTTGTCCACTCACCTTCAAGGAAAACGGCTTTGTATATTTTGAGAGTCACCTCATTATTCTGGTTCTTCTTCACTTTACCCTTAGCCTGATTTGACCGGGTAAAATACATGGTTTGTCCGTCAGAAGAGAAACACGCAAAAGCGTCATGGTATTCACTATTTACTCCACCTTTAATTGGCTCGGGTGCCAGCCAGGTCCCAGATTTATCCTTCTTACTGTAGTACAAATCCATGTATGAAAGGCCTGAATAGGGATCCTTCATACTCTTGTCCTCAACAATTGTTTGAGCGGCAAACACGTAACCGAAATTATATGGTGAACCACCAAAAGCGCTGGTAATACCGCTAAGCTCAACCGGATTTATCGAGTAAGCGCAAGTATCCAGCTGATTATCGAATTTCTTAGGATTCTCACAAGCTGAAATTAACTCCTTAACTACTTTGTCGTCAGGAACAGACTCAGCATATTTTTGAAACGCAGCTTTTGCTTCACCATATTTCTGGTTTTGCATAAGCACCTTCCCGTAAAAAAACTGGTCAGTAGGTGTAGCTTCTTCCATAGCCACAACTTCCCGATAAGCCTCTTCAGCAGCAGAAAGGTTGTTCATAAGCCTGTATGAATTAGCCAGTTTAGACTTTGCTTCATAAAGAGGTTCCTTATCAATGGATTTCTGATACTTAGCAACCGCATCGGAGTACGCGTAGGCATCATATTTCTTGTTACCCTGATTTAGGAAATACTTGGCCCCACATCCACTAAAGAGCAGACCAAGACTTAACAGTAGAACTGGGTATGTTTTTTTCATGGTAAAGTTTGCTTGATACGGCATTCAGATTAGAAGTAACGTGGGTTTTTAATTTTAACAAGCTGTTGAATAAAGTCGTAGCCTACCATAAACTCGTGAGAGCCTTTCTGATAAGACCTGATAGCAGAGGTAGTGTAATCGTAAGCATAACCTATACGAAGTTTCGGTGTAGCCTGAAATTGAACCATACCAACAACAGCTGCGTCATAACGGTAAGAAACTCCTAACCAAATTCTTTCATTAAACAGGAAGTGAGCATTGATATCCGCGCTTACAGGAGAAGATGGTTCATATTTAACAAGGAATGATGGTTTAAAATCAACCGAATTGCTCAACTTAAACACGTATCCTCCATTCAGGAAGAAATGTCTCCTGAGACCAGCATCGGTATTGTCTACTTTCCTTGAATCTATAGCTATTACACTTGGAATTGATAATCCCAGATAGCCTTTCTGTGTGTAATAATAAACACCAAAATCAAATCTGGGTGTCCAAACACTTTGGTTAGCATTGTATAAAGGGTCTCCTGCGTCCGGAATATTCTGCAAATCAGAAATGTTGAATGTCTGATTTCTGATACCGGCCCTGATTCCAAATGAAAGCTGTCCTCCTTTTGAACCGGTTCTAATTCTGTAAGAATAAGATCCTGAAACATCCGTTACCTGGGTCAGGCCAATTTTTTCTCCTGAAACCACAAAACCCAGCCCCATATTTTTATCTCTGATTGGACCATCAATGGCCACCAATCCTGTTTTGGGAGCTCCTGGGAAACTCACCCACTGACTTCTGGCAAGCAGGGACCCGCTCCAGTAATCATGAGTTCCAGCATATGCCGGGTTCAGAAACAGCCCGTTGAACATGTACTGGCTGACCTGAAGCTCCTGCTGAGCAAAGCCCGAAACAGCGAAGGCCAGTAGACCAATGATAGTAATGATTCTCTTCATTTTTCTTGGATTTGATGCTTTGGAATATGTGTTTTGAGAGATTATTTTCTTCTTAAATCAATGAAATTCTGAATATCTTCTTTGCCTTCAAAGTTTAGGTCAACGACGATGAAATACGTACCATCTGGTAAAACGTTACCATTATTTGAAGTTCCGTCCCAATTATTTGTG
>JAGQVC010000069.1 GCA_020438185.1 Bacteroidota bacterium | reverse complement strand
ACGGTCTTAGCGAAAACAAGGTACGCTGTCTTGGAACCGACAGAGAAGGAAATATCTGGATTGGAAGCAATCAGAATGGAGTTTCGTGTTTCAGAGGCAAGGATTTTCAATTGTACTTAAGAAGTAAAGATGGAACGAATACACCTATTGGAGCAATTTGCACTGATAAGAGAGGAAACCACTGGCTGGGAAGTAACAACGGTATATTTTTCATTCCGGCCGGCAAGGCCGAAAGCAAAAGAATAGACTTCTTAACCGGAGGAGATGAAATTGAAGTAACCTCAATTATTGAGGACCGGAAAGGTAATATCTGGCTCAGCACCTGGGGCGCCGGAATTTTGATCATCAATCCAGTTAATTTTCGGGTAGAACGATTTAGTGGAAAACTTCCCTATGCAGAACCGGGAACATTTACCGAACAATATGTTCATACCATTAAACAAGCCTCAAACGGTAAAATCTGGATTAGTATGCTGCGTGGCATCTCGGTATTTGATCCGGGACAGAATACATTGCATACTTATACAACACATGATGGATTAACGGAAAACAGCACCACAGATATTGAAGAAGATGGTGCAGGAAAAATATGGATCGGAACTGCAGGTTCGGGGGTTACAATCTGGGAAAAAGGTAAGTTTTTAGCCTTTAAACCGGCCGAAGCACCTGTTTATCCTGCTGTATCTTCATTAACACTTGACGAAAAAGGCCTGATATGGATAGCAACCGAGGGTGGCGGAATTTACAGTACTAATGGAGAAAAAACACTCAGATACACAACAGCAGAAGGTATACCCTCGAATTATGTGAGTTTTATTGAATCTGACCAACATGGCAAACTCTGGATGGGAACCAACCGCGGAATTTCAGTTTGGTCTGCTGAACACGGTCTGGAATCCACTTTCGACCGCACCGACAGGGTTCAACGAATTGAACCTAAACCCAACGCAGTTAGTAAAGAAAAAAATGGTAATATCTGGATTGGTACAATTAACGGGGTACTGGAATTTAATCCTTCTGTTTCAATTAAAAATAAAACCGAATCAGTCACACACATTACTGCAGTTAAAGTATTTCAGGACACTATTTCGGCCGAAGGCACAACTCTTAATTACAAAAGAAATTACCTGAGTTTTTATTTTAACGGTATTTGCTACAGCGATCCCCAAAAAGTCAAATATCGCTATCATCTTAAAGGTTTTGATGATTCCTGGCAGGAAAGTGAATTAAACTTCGTGACATATAATAATCTGCCACCAGGTGAATATACATTTGAATTAAAATCTTGCAACAACGATGGATTATGGAATAAGGAGCCGGTTGCATTCTCATTTACAATAACTCCACCTTACTGGATGACCTGGTGGTTTTATACAGTCGTAGTATTGGGCCTTATTTTAATTGTATTCCTGTTTATTAAATTCAGAGAGAGAAATCTTCAGCTTGAGAAAAAACACCTCGAGCAATTAGTGGGAGAACGCACCGGCGAAATCATGCAGCAGAAAGTAGAAATTGAGCAACAAAGGGATGAATTGAAAGAATACAGCAATATTATTGAACAGAAAAACCTGTCAATTACAGATAGTATTAAATATGCCAAACGGATTCAGCTGGCAACTTTGCCATACAGTGAATTAATACTTGAAAGCCTCCCCCACTCTTTTATTCTTTACAAGCCAAAAGATATTGTGAGTGGAGATTTTTATGCTTTTGCAAAACGTGAACAGAATATATTGCTTGCAGCTGCAGACTGTACTGGTCACGGTGTGCCTGGTGCATTTATGAGCATGATCGGGACAAACCTGTTCAGCCAGGTTATTAATGAAAAAGGAATAACGCGCCCCGCTTCAATTCTGGATGAATTAAATGTTTGAATTGAACGAGCATTAAAACAGGACGAAACTGAAAACCACGACGGAATGGACATTGTGGTTGTTAGCATTGATTTTGAAAACAGAAAATTTGAAATGGCCGGAGCAAACCGACCCTTGTGGATTATCAGGAAAGAAGATAAAATAAACAAAATAAAATCGGCCGAAGACGCTGTAACGGTTATCAGGCCTGACAAGCAACCAATTGGAGGGTTTTCGAGCGGACGTGGTGAATCGTTTACCAATCATAATTTTGAATTCAACCCGGGCGACGTTTTATATCTGTTCACGGATGGCTTTGCCGATCAGTTTGGAGGCCCTTCGGGCAAGAAACTACTTTCGAAAAGATTAAGGGAAAAGCTTTACGAAACTTCGCATTTAACGCCGGATATGCAAAAAGAAGCTCTGGATGAATTTTTCGAGAACTGGCGGGGAAATTTGGAACAAGTGGATGATGTTTTAATTGTTGGAATTTTTTATCCGGATGAAACAATCTAATTGATATCATTTAGTTGTAATCTCTGAATAAAATACAATTTACTGGCAATTAAAATTTAGTTTTTAACGGAATAGCTAATTTGTTTCATTTCTTGAATAAACCTTTATCAGAAGTAATAAAGAACTGATAAAAACCAACAGAAATAAATAGCTGAATTTTGATTTCAAATTAAGATAAAATAAACTGCTAACCGGAATTATTTCGGCTGTATTAATAAACCGGAATTAATTTCCGGCAGACCTCAGATTGAGTTCGGTATCGCTAAAAACAGGAGGTGTAAGAGCGGCTGCTGACCGGCGGGAACCGGGAGATTTCAATAATTCCTGTGCTATTTTTCCAAACTCCGTTTGAAGCGCAGCGAATGACCAGATTCCGAATAAGGTAGACGCCCCTTCAAATGACTGTTCTTCATATTCTTCAGCTGTGCAAAAATATCCACCGTGTTCGTTGGATAATGAAGTGATTACAACATCCAGAATACCTGCAGGCTCCAGAATGAGCTGAATAGATTGCCTGAGTCGAATACCGGCAGCGGTTGTTATTTCTCCCGGAACTCCAAGGATTGCAAGTGCTCCTATGCGGAGAATTTGAACAGGTAGAATTACGGGAGCCCATGTATTTTCGCGTAATCCTCCGTTTCTGAATTGCCGTTTTAACTCTGTAGTCACGTCCGAAGGCATGTATGGCAGAGACAACCTCAGAATATTTCTGTAGCCCAGAATATTTTTATTCTGAAAGTCAATGAGTCTTAATTTATTACCATGCGCTTCATCAAGCCGTTTTAGGCGGGCACGTTTATGACCGGAATTTACAATTGGCAATTTGCCGGTAAATTCTCTAAAACGAATAAACTGTCGCAGCATAGCAGCTGAAAATGAATCCAGTCCCGGATGGTCAATTTCGTCACCGGTAACAGACTCAAGCCCTGCAATTGCTTCGGCCGTTAAATGTTCCATTCCGTCTGAAGTGTAGCGGGCATCACAAATAACCTGAGAAAAATCAACATATTGCTGAATAAAATCAAGTTGAGTGCCCAATTCTATCTGAAGTCCTTCGTCTTCGAGCATATCGCGTGCTTTCTCAAACTGGAGAAATCCATTAAAATATGCTGATTTGAATGCATCTTCAAATTTCCCCCTCGGCCAGCGTTTAACATTACCATGGTGATTTGGAGAAACATCTCCTGCTGCTTCCACGCAAAAACCAGCTATAAACCCGTATTGATCCGATTTATCATTTTCAAGAATTGATGCTGCAAATCCCTTGTTATCCGGATGTATTTTTCCGCTTCCGGCTGGAATGCTTGTCCCCTGAACACCAAACCAGTTAATTAATCCGGCGACAGCCGAATCGTTATTCCTGATAACCAGTTGCCTTACTAGCCTGTTGACAGCCCGGTGAGTATGTTCCTCATCCTGCGTCTCCATGTCGGGGTTACGGTTGTATGCCTCCAATGAGCGGTTGAATGCTACATCTGCACTTTCATCAAAATACGATGCATTTAAAAAGCACCGGGCTTCGTGCGTGTTTTTCAATGCCGATTCCAGTGCCTGAGCCGATGCTTCGGCATACATCTCAAAAACATCTCTTCTAAAACCAGAAGTGGTTATATTAAAATAAGGATAATGAGAATATCCGCCCGGAGCGCTATGGGTAGAATTTGCGCAAAAAAGCAATGATCCATCACTCAAGCCATGGGAAGGCAATCGGTCAGCTAATTTTGATAAAACCGCTTTCTTTAAATGATAAGAAATAAATGCACATTCCAGATGAAGCAATGCAATTTTTCGGTTATCATCAATAAAAACAAATGCTCTGGCAAACAGGTCATTCTCAACCTGAGTTGCAGTATGTGCCATGCTGCCGTACCCCTGCAGGACGTATTCTTTCCTGCGGATATTAACTTTTGCTTTGGCGGTACCGACTTTCATCAGGACACAAAGCTACATCGAAAGCCATCAAAATTAATGGACAACCTGCTTAAATAATTACCTGCATATCAATCCGGCTGTCCGGTAAATAGCGAAATTAATTACAATGCCTCACAATTATATATTTACTGAATTGCCGTAAAAGATAATTCATTAACTCAACAGGTGTTTGCATCGCTTACCCTTCGAGCAGTAAATACAATCCGCCGAAGGCGAGCAATGCAGCAATGGAAGTTGTGCCGTACAAAAACAAATTGTAGTAATCGGGAAACGGATTTATCATACTCATAATACAGCCGACCAATCCAAGTAATGCACTTGCTCCCAACAGCATAAAGGCATTAACTTTTCGTTTTTCAAACAAGGCTTGTTTATAGGCCTTAAGATGAATCTCCATTTCATGCTCAAGAACTCCAAGTTTGCGAAGTTCATCAAGCACTAATTCTTGTGAAAAACCATTACTCACCCAGTTTCGGATGGTATGTTCACTAACATGAATAGTTGTTTCCTGCATAAAATTTAGTTTTAACACAGGTTGGGCAAAGGGCAATGTAGAAAATCTTTTTGAAATATGAAAAAAGAAAACCGGAAACTCAGAAAAGCAACCATATTCCGAGTCCCGGTCTTCGTAAAAACTATTTTCCGCGAGCAGATCAGAAAATAGATAATCGTGTGTTAAGCACATCAACCATTTTATAAACGGTCTTTGTGAGTAACTTATTTTTTGATAAACTTCGAAGTATATAATCTGCCTTCGGCGGTGATATTAATAAAATAAACTCCGGATGGTAGTTGATTAACCATAACAACAGCCTGCTGACCCGGAGAGCTAAAAACCAAAGTATTCATTTTTCTTCCTGTAATGTCAAATACTTCTATCGCATTAATTTTCAAATCCCGGTTAAAACTAATATTAACCAAATCGTCGGCCGGATTTGGGAACAACTTCAAGCCTGTTTCATCATCGATTATTTGTGTGGTAAACAACGAAAAATCACCTTGAATAACTGCAATCGTGTCTGATTGTCCGTTCCCTGTAACATAAATAAAACCGGTGCGATCCTGAGATAAATTGGGATTAGCATTCACATTAAATGACACCAGACCGGTGTTGGTTCCCGAAGATTGTGTGAGATTTATCCATTCCTCCGAAGCAGAAGCTGTCCAGTTTAATTCGCCACCTCCTAAATTTGTAACTAAAACAGATTGTGAACCGCCTGTATTTTCAATCTGTACCATTTCGGCGGCAACATGCATCTGGGCAGGAATTAAATTATCAATAAACAGAGTGTCTTCAAAGCTTCCGTTTTGTCCCTCATCAACAAAAATTGATGGTTCAAATTCTCCGCCGGAAGGCGGAAAAGGAGAAATAATATGAGTAGCTCCGGCAGAAAACTGAATATTATCGTGTTCGAACTGAATCATTTCTGATGCATTCATGTAAGTAATTTCGACCGTGTAATTCTGATCGTCGTTTCCATTATTTACTTCCAGCATATATTCGTTTACAACAGAAATACTGAGAGACTCACCTTGTGCAGCCGTTAAATTATTAACCACATATTCAATGGTTTCTCCATTTGAAGTTTCAACCAAAATTCCTGCGCTAAATGATTTATTTCCAGTTTCATTATTAATAAAGGTGAGACCGTCATTAACAATAAAATCATCCTCATCACTTGAATTAACCTGATGCCTGTCGAAAAAATAAATTGTATTTACGTTTAAATCAGAAAGCGAAACTGAATATTCAGATGAACTGCAATTTTGCATTTTTAATGAATAGTTTTCTGGAGTAAAAAACGCAGAGCGCATAGGAACCGGATAGAAGTTGGGATTGGTGCCCGAAGTCCCAAAACCTGCACTGCTTAATGTGCGGCCATTCCATAAACCCAGAGTATCACCGGGGTTGCTATTGCTGGTTAATGCAAACTCAACATCTGTATCGAAAATGAGGCTTAAATTCTCTACATCGCGCTGAACAGCAAGTGGACCCGATTCATCTTCAACCGGTGAAAAAACAAATGGCTGGAAAAATGTATTTTCCAACGGTCCGGATACATAAATTCCGTCGGCATTTCCTGCATTCCAATCGGCATTGGGATTGTAAACCGGTTCTCCTCCTTCTGCATTAAATGCCCAAACCGCCAGACCATCAAAGTCACCATACTTATTTATGCCCACTTTAATACTTGTATCTCCAGGGTAGTTTGGATCATAGCAGGAAACCAAATAGTTATAATCTTCGACTAACTGAATTCGATAAGGTAAAAGTGCATGTGCACCTCTGATTGGTTCGTTTCCGGGTGACCATTTTCGCTCAAGGATAAGCAGTAAAGGGTTGGATGCATGGTGAAACATATTACTAAAAATGCGGCCTGCAGAGCCTTCGGCAAGATCATACTGGTATTGGATTTTATTGTACCCGTAAGGCCTGCCCCAGCAATAAAGTTGCATCATACTTATTGCTTTTTCCAATTCCGGTGTGAGTGAAAGTGTATTATTCCACAATATTTCGTTTTGCATACCGGCAAACACAGGAAAGCGATCATTAAGCATTTCTCTTCGAAATTTAAATGCGGCTGCAGTTGATGTCATACCATAACAAACCCCTGAGAAACTGGTGTCTCTGTTTCCGAACCATGTGCGCATTTTTCTTCTCACTAACTGTGGTTGACCCAGCACTTCTGTGTAAAAATTATCAGGTCCATATGCCTCAACAAAATAATCCCACCTCGGCCAGGTGGATGATTCGATCACATCACCATTGGCAAATCGTGGAAATTCTGATGCAATCCCCTGCTGCATTAAATAAGGATCGTAAGCGTAATTAATGTCTGAATACATATTGGGTTGCCAGAAAGGAGGCGCTTCATTCACAAATGCATAACTATCGTAAAGCGGATCAAAGTCAATTGCCATATCTGCCAGCATTAAAAACCCATGAGCTTTGCCATCAGCATCCAGGTAATACCCTGATACCTCATTTTTTTCATTAATATGTTGTGGCCAGATTTGAGAAGCTCCCAAAATTTCGATATCAAGGAATTCGCCGAAATCGCTGCCATCGTATGATACAATAAAACCAATCTGGTTACCGAAACCGGCATTACCGACTATGTATCCATTGTTATTCATTCCTGTAAACCGGGTTCTGTTCTGTCCAGGATATCGAATTGTATCGTAATCATTAAAACCTTTCCAAACAAAAGCCCGGTAATTTGCACCGTCAATGTAATGACCAGCTACCCAGTAATCGGAATTAACTCCACCTGCATAAGTGGGAAAACCGGGATTAATACCATAATT
>JAGQVC010000006.1 GCA_020438185.1 Bacteroidota bacterium | reverse complement strand
GAAAGGCTTTGTGGAGAATACCGGATTCGAACCGGTCACCCCTTGCCTGCCAGGCAAGTGCTCTAGCCAAATGAGCTAATGCCCCCTTATCTTTATCATTCAGCCGTCACCTTCCCGCGTTTAGCGGGACGCTCTAGCCAAATGAGCCAATTCCCCTTATTGATTTATTGAAAAAATTCCAGGTGAATTTTGAGGAGGCAAAAATAGAAAATTTACCAAGCAACACTAACTTCGCTTCAAATTTAAGAGCATGGACAAACTAAACTCTTCCCGCGCCCCCGAACCTGTCGGACTATATCCTCACGCCAGACGTGTGGGTAACCTATTATTTCTTTCGGGAGTTGGTCCGCGCGAACGCGGAACGAAGAAAATACCCGGAGTGGATCTGGACGAACAAGGAAATATTGTTTCGTATGACATCGAAACGCAGTGCCGCTCGGTGTTTAATAATATTCGATACATTCTAGAAGATTGCGGATCATCCTGGGATAAAATTGTGGATGTCACTGTTTTTCTTACCAATATGAAAGACGATTTCCCAACTTACAATCGTATTTACGCAGAATTCTTCAAGGATAATCTGCCTTGCCGCACAACCATTGAAATCAATAGTCTGCCAACGCCAATTGCCATTGAATTGAAGGTTATTGCAACGATTGATTAGTTTTTTTGGGCGCCTGAACCGCGCTTTCCGCATTAGTTGCGCTCCGCAAGCTCCGCGCAAGCTAATTCGCTACAATCGCTGGCGCGGGTAATCGTGCATAACTCCGGCATTTATTGTCAATCCATAAGCCTGTTGGCAATACAATTGGTATCTCACGTGTCTAATGCGCAGTTTTTCAGACCCTTAAACTGCTTTCTACTTTCCCGATTTTTATAGCAATTTGGTGCAATTAGCATCGTACTATTTTTTATTTTGCTCAGAATTCAGGTTCAATTCTTTATGATTTAAATCATACGTATGCCAATAGATAGAATGCTTTTAGAATCAGAAGGGGCCATTGTTAAAAAATATATAAAAGGTGAAATAATCTTCCTTGAAGGCAATGAGCCAAGATGTTATTACCAGATTATTTCGGGCGAAGTGAAAATGTTCTGCATTAACAGCGATGGTAAAGAGTTTACTCAAGGCATTTTTTCTGATGCCTGCTGTTTCGGTGAAGTGCCATTAATCCTAAACCTGCCCTATCCGGCAAGTGCCATGGCTACCCGCGACACGTTTCTATTAAAATTATCGTCCGATAGCTTTACTAGGCTTCTAAATACAAATCATCAAATAGCCTTGGAATTGCTACAGGCAATTTCTCAAAAAGCATATAATAAAGCAGTTACTCTTAGAGAGGTTGTCAATAACCCTCCTGAAACACGAATACTTAGTTTTCTCGATTCATTAAAAGCAAAACAAGAAAACCCCAATGAGCAATTGCTGGTGCCATTTACCAGACAAGAAATTGCTAATTACACAGGACTTAGAGTCGAAACAGTAATCAGGACGCTGTTGAGAATGAAAAAACAAAAGAAAGTCGACATCATCGACCATAAATTATATTACTAACCATGACCATATCAACCAAATCATGGATAAGAATAACAATTATCAACTTATTCGTTGTTGCCTCTCTGGGCGTTTTAATGCGCTATAAAATCGGATTTGAATTCCCTTTTTTCGACCAGAAAAACATTCAGCATGCACATTCACATTTCGCCTTCAGTGCCTGGGTTTCTCTGGCATTAATGGTATTAATAACAAATTTCTTCCAGGAATCAATCAGCCAGGTGCGCCATAAGACTTATAGAATCTTATTCCTCGTTAGTCTGAGTGTTTCCTATTTAATGATGCTCTCTTTCGCCATTTCCGGTTACAGCATCCTTTCAATCGTATTGTCAACCTTAGGCGTTTTTATTTCGTTTGTTTTTGCCCGGTGGGCATTCTCAGATTTAAACAAAGCACCGGTTCACGCAAGCAAGAACTGGTTTAAAGCAGCAGTTCTGCTAAGCGTCTTGTCATCCATTGGCACATTTGCATTGGCGTATATGATGGCCTCCAAGTCAATCACGCTAAATAATTATTTAAGCGCTGTTTACTGGTATTTACATTTTCAATACAACGGCTGGTTCTTCTTTGCATTCATGGGTTTGTTCATTGCTTACCTAAAAAGAATTATTCCTCAGTATGTCATAGACAGGCGGGTTTTTCTGCTCATGATTTTTAGCATAATTCCAACCTACGGTTTGTCTGTTCTTTGGATTCATCTTCCTGTTTGGGTATACATCATCGTAGTTTTGGGAACCATTGCACAGTCTATCGCCTGGATTCTTTTTATTCAAAATGTTTTTAAAAGCAGGTTGTTTCACTCATCCATTTGTCACCCACTTGCAAAGTTTTTATTTGCCCTTGTTCTGATTTCTTTCACCATTAAGCTCTCATTACAACTGGCATCCGTTATTCCGGCTGTGAGCAAGCTGGCTTTTGGCTATCGTCCCATTGTTATTGCTTATCTCCACCTAGTTTTACTGGCTTGTTTCTCCATTTTTATTGTCGCCTATGCGTTTGCCAATCGTTTCATTCAAGAAAGCAGGGCAAGCACAATGGGAATTCTAATTTTTGTAGTTGGTGTGTTTTTAAATGAATTGGTTCTGGGAATCCAGGGCATAGCTTCATTCACATACGTCATTGTTCCACATGTGAATGTGTACCTTTTTTCTGTTTCAATTATCATTCTGATAGGAGTAATTACGCTCTTATGCGCTCAATTTGTTCCGCGAGAGCGAATAGAAAAGGAAGCCGTCTCATTATAGCTATTTTCAAATTAATCCAGGCTTTGCTATTGGTGAATGTCTTTATTTACAGCAATTTTTTACAAAATCTTGCTCTGTAAATGGTCAAGAGCTTTGTTGTGATTGAAGTCATAAAAATGATAGCTTTTGAGAAGTAGTTTCGTCTCTACAAATGATAAAAACTATGAAAACTTCTTTGTCAATTCTAGCTTTGAGCGCGGTATTTATTTTTGCCGGTTGTGGAGCTGAATCAAACCCTGAAGGCGTTGAAGCCATTGCTACTGAAACGGAACAAGGGGCAGGCCAATCGGGCGTTGTCGATGAAACATCCAATCCGAACATCGTTCAGGTTGCTTCCGGAAGTGCCGATCACACCACCTTGGTTACAGGTGTAAAAGCTGCGGGCTTAGTCGATGCGCTGAGCAATGCTGGACCATTCACGGTTTTTGGTCCAACCAACGCTGCATTTGATAAGTTGCCGGCAGGAACTCTCGACAATT
Organism: Bacteroidota bacterium; assembly: GCA_020438185.1. Classification (GTDB taxonomy): domain Bacteria; phylum Bacteroidota; class Bacteroidia; order M30B66; family M30B66; genus M30B66. The sequence goes on along the minus strand of JAGQVC010000006.1, from coordinate 15,155 downwards.
TATTAAAGCCGGAAAACCAGGCAGACTTAAAGAATATTCTGGAATACCACACCTATGTTGGTGTTCTGAAAACCGAATATTTTCAGGATGGTCAATCCTACGAAATGGTAAATGGGGGAAAGGTTAAGATTACCTTAAAAGACGGAAAAGTTATTATTAACGATAAAGCAACCATAAGCACTTCCATTTTCACGTCAAATGGCGTAATCCACGTAATCGACGAAGTTCTTCTTCCATAATCAACCTAACGCAGCTAAAGCCGTTCATTTAGGGTTCTCATAAAGCAATCTCATTCAGAGTTGGTTTTCGGGTTCCTCTTTGAACGGCTTTTTATTCCATTTTGGGTAAAGCCTAGTTGAAATGATATCTAACCAAATTGCGCAGAGTTTCTAGCTAGCTAATTTTCCCAAAACGCGCTGTAAAATGCCGTAGAAATGGCGGCTCGTAGATGATTTTAAATCCACTTGTCGCGCGAGAATCCTTAATGATGTCATCAAAGATTTCAATTAAATAATCAATGTGGCTTTGCGTGTAAACCCTTCTTGGAATTGCCAACCGAACTAATTCATTCGGGGCCGGAATTAATATTCCATGATCATCATATTTCCCAAACATAACACTTCCAATCTCCACACTACGAACGCCTCCTTTCGTATATAAATCACATACAAGTACCTGCCCGGGGTACTGATCTACAGGTACATCCGGATACAGTTTTTTTGCATCCACATAAACTGCATGTCCGCCGATAGGCCAAACAACAGGAATTCCAAGCTGTTTAAGATGCTTGCCAAGGTATTCGGTACTCCTAATTCGGTAGCTCAGGTAATCTTCATCAAAAACTTCTTCAAGTCCAATTGCCATGGCCTCCATATCACGTCCTGCCAATCCACCGTAGGTTGTAAACCCTTCCGAAATAATCAATAAATTCTTGCATTCAAGCGCGAGCTCTTCATCCTTCAGCGTGAGCAAACCTCCAATATTTACCAAGCCATCTTTCTTAGCACTCATAATGAATGCATCGCCCAACGAAAGCATCTCCTTCGCAATCTGGAAATAGGTTTTGTTTTCATACCCGCTCTCTCGATGTTTTACAAAATAGCTGTTCTCTGCAATCCGACATCCATCAATGACCAGCGGAATTCCATGCTTGTTGCAAATTTTTCTTAAATCCTTCACATTTTGCATGCTCACCGGTTGGCCTCCCGATGAATTGTTAGTAACCGTTATAATTATAGCCGCTACTCTTTCTTTGCCCAGTTCCGAAATTTTGGCATTCACCTTTGAAATATCAATATTCCCTTTAAATGGAAGATCTATTTCAGGGTCCAGAGCGTCATCGGGCATCAAGTCAAGGGCTTGAGCTCCGGTAAATTCAATGTTTGCCCTCGTTGTATCAAAATGAGTATTGCTTAAAAAAACTTTATCAGCCCCACCCAAAATGCCATATAATATGCGCTCTGCCGCTCTTCCCTGATGGGTTGGAATTATATACGGCATCCCGGTAAGATTTTTAACAACCTGTTCCAGTCGTTTCCAACTCCTAGCTCCGGCATAGCTCTCATCACCCATCATAATGCCTGCCCATTGTCTGTCGCTCATAGAACCGGTTCCACTGTCGGTAAGTAAATCGATAAACACATCTGATGCATCAATGAGAAAGGGATTGTATCCTGCAGATTCAAGCACCTTTGTTCGGTATACTTCGGTAGTAATCCGAAGTGGCTCCACCATTTTAATTTTAAATGGTTCTGCTAAGACACGTTTTTCTTTCATGGCAGGGTAGTTTAAATGAATGAGAATTACTCCTTGATTGGTTGAATTTGGTGGTTTCTCAAGACACAATCCGGATGATGAATTCGGTGTCTGCGTAAATCCATTTGGTTATTCGGGTTGGCAATTTAGAAGCTATCAGGCTTATTAACAGATGATTTGAATCATAGAATATCACTGACCTGAATCATAAACTTGAGGACGTGCTGCGTTTACATTAGCAACAAATCACGCAGATATTCCAGGCAGGTCGGATTAATTTTCTATTAAATACCGATTGCTTTTACCTAATAAATAATGAATCAATCAGCAACATAAACACCATGGAACTCAACCAAAAAATCCTCAGCAATCTTATCATTTACATGAAATACGCCCGATACATTCCCGAACTCAGGCGCCGGGAAACATGGGAAGAAATATGCAATCGCTATCAATCAATGATGACCGAAAAATATCCTCTACTCGAACATGAAATTCAGAATTGGATGCAGTTTGTTCATGATAAGAAGGTGCTTCCATCTATGAGAGCCATGCAATTCGCAGGTTCTGCCATCGAAAGAAATAACAGTAGAATCTACAATTGTGCATATCTGCCCGTCGATAATATTCGAGCATTCTCAGAAACACTCTTTTTATTACTTGGTGGAACCGGTGTTGGGTATTCTGTTCAAACGCATCATATCCAGAAACTCCCGGCGATTCAAAAATCAGTGAATACAAAAAAGTGGCTCGTGAGTGATAGTTTGGAAGGCTGGGCCGATGCTATCAAAGTTCTATTAAAAGGGAATTTTGGCATTTCTGATTATTTACCCGAGTTCGACTATTCCGACATCCGCCCCAAGGGCGCAAGACTCATCACTGCCGGAGGGAAAGCGCCCGGACCGGAACCTCTTAAACTATGCGTGGCGCATATTCAGGCAATTCTCGATCGTAAAACAGATGGCGAAAAGCTAAGTGCGCTCGAGTGCCACGATATGATGTGCCATATTGCCAATGCAGTGCTCGCAGGCGGAATTAGAAGATCAGCCATGATTGCCTTGTTCTCTGTTGATGATGAAGAAATGCTCACCTGTAAGTATGGCACCTGGTGGGAAACAAACGAACAGCGGGGAAGGGCAAACAACTCAGCCGTATTACCTCGTGAAACCGTTTCAAAAGAAACATTCCTAAACCTGTGGAATAAAATTGAAGCATCCGGATCTGGCGAACCGGGGTTTTATTTCACAAACGATCTCGACTGGGGCACCAATCCCTGCTGTGAAATTGCATTAAGGCCTTTCCAGTTCTGCAACCTTTGTGAAGTGAATGTTTCTGATATCACAGATCAAAACGACCTCAATGAACGGGCAAGAGCAGCAGCATTCTTCGGCACTCTCCAGGCTGGTTTTACCAATTTCCATTATTTGCGAAATGTCTGGCAAAAAACCAGCGAAGAGGACGCTCTCATTGGTGTGGGTATGACCGGCATCGCCAGCGGCGCATACCAAAATCTAAATCTTCAGGAAGCTGCAGAAGCCGTGAAGTTCATGAATATGGAAACTGCCAATAAAATTGGAATCGAATACGCCGCACGAAGCACCACCATCAAACCTTCGGGAACATCATCACTCGTTTTAGGAACCTCCTCCGGAATCCATGCATGGCATAATCACTACTATTTAAGACGAGTCAGAATTGGCAAAAACGAAGCATTGTACTCCTACCTCGCTGAAAATCATCCCGAATTGGTCGAAGACGACCTGCTCAACAGCAAGCAAGCCATTATTCGTATCCCTCAAAAAGCTCCCGAAAACAGCATTACCCGAACCGAAAATGTCATGGACATCCTCGAACGCATCAAAAAGTTCAACCTCGAATGGGTTCGAAAAGGTTTCCGTCGTGGCAGCAATGCCAATAATGTTTCTGCTACTGTTTCTATTGGTGCAAACGATTGGGAAAAAGTAGGCGAGTGGATGTGGGCAAACAAAGCCTCCTACAATGGATTAAGTGTTTTGCCCTACGATACAGGCAACTACAAACAAGCTCCCTTCGAAGACATCAGCAAGGAACAATTTGAAGAACTTGAAGGAGCCCTCAAAGAAATTAACCTCATTCATGTACTCGAAGAAGACGATGAAACAGACCACAAAGCAGAAGCTGCCTGTGCTGGAGGTGCTTGTGCCATTGTTTAAGTATGCTCGGTTTGTAAGTCATGGTTTCAGAAAGCTTCAAATACATTACAGCAACCTTCCTGCTAGTGTCTTTTCTAACGTATTCGTTGGTTTTGTATTTCCACAGTCCACCGCCTTTAGGGCAAAGTACAGAAAGCACGGCAGCAGGAAAACTTCTCTGGCAAAAGTATAATTGTACAGCCTGCCACCAGATTTATGGCTTAGGCGGCTATTTAGGTCCCGACCTAACCAATGTTTATTCGAAAAAAGGAATTCAACATATAAAGGCGTTCCTCAAAACAGGAAGCAACACCATGCCCGATTATCACTTATCGGATGATGAAATTGAAAGCATTTGCGACTTCTTAAAGGTCATTGATGCTTCAGGCAATTCCGATCCCAGATTATTTATTAAAAATTCTAATGGAACCATCCAGCTTATCCAATAAACCGAATTCATACAATTATTTTGTTGTTGCTCTGTTTCTGCTTTCCGCAGGATTGGTTTTTGGCCTACTCGGAGCACTGCAATACATCATTCCGGGATTTTTAAAAGAATATTTATCCTTCGAGAAAATCAGGCCTTTACATGTTTCATCCGTAGTTTTTTGGATAATACTTGCCGCCACCGGATCAACCTTAACTTACGTCCAACAACATACAAAAAGGAAAATTTATTCCTCCTTTTTAATGAAAGCCCAGCTGGCAATCTTCGTCTTTGCCATTGCTATCATACTCATTTCATATATCATCGGTGTTTTTGGCGGACGGGAATACTGGGAGTTTCCACCCTTGTTGGCTCTTCCAATTGCCATCGGTTGGATATTGTTCCTATTCAATGTGTTCAAATCGCTCAAAGGCTTGAGGAACCAACCTGTATACGTTTGGATGTGGATGACAGGCTGCGTTTTCTTCCTATTCACTTTTCTCGAATCCTACCTCTGGATTTTTCCCTATTTCAGAAATAACATCATCCATGACATGACCATTCAATGGAAGTCATACGGTTCTATTGTCGGCTCCTGGAATATGTTAATCTACGGGTGCAGCATTTTTCTAATGGATAAGATTAGCGAATCAACCCATTACAGCTATTCTAGAATCGCATTCTCATTATACTTTCTGGGCTTGTTTAACCTGATGTTCAATTGGGGACATCATATATACACCTTGCCAACTCACGATTATGTGAAGAATATCAGCTATCTGGTTAGCATGACCGAATTACTCATTTTCGGACGAATCATCTACTCCTGGAAATCCAGTCTGACACAAGCCAGAAAGAACCTTCATATCGAATCGTACCGTTTTCTATTGGCTGCAGATATCTGGGTGTTTCTAACCCTTTTTCTAGCCATTTTGATGTCAATTCCCTCCATTAATGTATACACTCATGGAACGCACATAACGGTTGCTCATACCATGGGAGCAACCATTGGCATCAATACCATGCTCCTTTTTGCATTCTGTTTTGACATATTAAAATCGAAGAACAATGCCGCAAACACCAATCACAAATACAGTTTAATAAGTTGGGCGTTCACCAACATCTCACTGCTCATTTTTTGGATAACCCTCATAGTTGCCGGTGTATTAAAGGCAAAATGGCAAATGGCTCAAACTCAAATCCCTTTCAGCTCCATGATGAAAAGTCTTCAACCCGCTTTCATTATTTTTTTCCTTGCGGGATGTGCTCTGGTGCTCGGATTAGTGGCCATTATACAACGGATTTTAAGATCGAACTAGTTAAAATTCGTTTATAATAATTTAACATTCCATTTGGTGTTTTTTCTTCAGAGTCGTGAATTAGCAAGCCTTGCAGGATATTTGAATTGTTAAAATATGATAATTATCATGCCTGCATTATGACTGTGGTCATAAGCCAACACTTTTGGACTTTCTACTTTGCGAGTGTATTCAAACCCATATTTCACTATGAAAAAGTCATTCATGTTGTTCGTCCTTTCCACCTTCGTAGTTTTTGCATTTAGTCAATGCGGCGGCGATGGAGCAAACTCAAGCGGAGAGGCTACAGCCACCGGCCAGGAAGAAGCAAAGGCCTCCGACCCATCTGCATACGATCCTAAGCGAGGCGAAGGTAAGTTCAATGCCGACAACGTAGTATTAGCAGCCGACATCGATGCCGCCATGGCCGAAAAAGGAGAAACCGCCTACGGTGTTAAGTGCTCTTCTTGCCACAAAACTTCCGATGAAAAACTTGTAGGCCCGGGCTGGAAAGGTGTTACCACCAGAAGAACTCCTTATTGGATTATGAATTTCATTACCAATCCCGATCCAATGATTGATAAAGACCCTGAAGTTCAAGCACAGTTAGAACTCTGCTTGGTGAGAATGCCAAACCAGAACCTGGCCGATGAAGAAGCGCGTGATATCCTCGAATTCATGCGCAAAAACGATAAATAAAAATAAAGCAAACCTCTCTATACAGTATGAAGAAAAAGACGCTATTCAGCTTGTCAGTGGCAGCATTAGCCATTGTAGCTTCACTTGGCTCATGTAAGCCCAAAAGTACATCCAACGCTGTAAGCGGAGATGCTGCTTCTAAAACCTATGTTGCACCAGGTAAATACGACCAGTTCTACAACTTCGTGTCAGGTGGTTTTAGTGGTCAGATGAGTGTTTACGGATTGCCAAGCGGTAGATTGCTTCGCGTTATTCCTGTATTCTCAGTCGATCCTGAAAAAGGATGGGGATACAGTGAAGAAACAAAACCAATGTTAAATACCTCACATGGTTTTATTCCTTGGGACGATTTGCACCATATTGAAATGTCTCAAACCAACGGCGAATACAATGGTAAATGGGCATTCGCAAACGCTAATAACACCCCGCGCTTGGCTCGTATCGACCTAAAAACATTCCGGACGGCTGAAATTCTTGAATTACCTAATAGTGCAGGTAATCACAGTTCGCCTTTTGGAACTGAAAATTCAGAATATATCGTTGCCGGAACCCGTTTTAGCGTTCCGCCGGATAATGCAAATGGAGATGTTGCAATTGACTCCTACAAAGAAAACTTCAAAGGGCACATCAGCTTTGTGAGCATTAACCAAGAATCCGGAAATATGGACATAGCTTTCCAGCTAAAAACGCCTGGAGTGAATTTCGACTTGGCACGCTGCGGAAAAGCAAAATCGCATGGTTGGTTCTTCTTCTCTACATATAATACAGAACAAGCCAATACCTTATTGGAAGTAAATGCTTCTCAAAAAGACAAGGACTTTATCATGGCCGTAAACTGGAAGAAAGCCGAAGAATATATCAAGGCAGGTAAAGGCAAGAAAGAGAAAGTAAGGTATGCTCACAATACGTATGATGAGTCTACACACATGGCAACATCAACAATTAAGGAAGATATCTTGGTTCTCGATGTAAAGGAATTTACAGACATCGTTTACTTCATTCCTTGTCCTAAATCACCACACGGTTGCGATGTTGACCCAACAGGTGAATACATTGTTGGTAGTGGTAAACTAGCTGCTACGCTTCCTGTTTTTAGTTTCGACAAAATCTTAAAAGCAATCGATACAAAAGCATTCGATGGTGATTACGAAGGAATTCCTGTAATTAAGTACGATGCAGCCTTATATGGCGAGGTTCAAAAACCAGGCTTAGGTCCTTTGCACACAGAATTTGATGCCGATGGAAATGCATACACATCATTCTTCGTTTCTTCTGAAGTTGTTAAGTGGAATGTAAAAGATCTTAAAGTTCTTGATCGTGCTCCTACTTACTATTCTGTAGGTCACCTTTGCGTTCCCGGCGGTAACACACGTAAGCCTTTTGGAAAATACCTTATCGCCTACAACAAAATTACAAAAGACCGCTACCTTCCAACTGGTCCTGAGCTTTCTCAAAGTGCCCAGCTGTTTGATATCAGCGGCGATAAAATGCAATTGATTCTCGACTTCCCTACCATTGGTGAACCGCATTATGCACAAGCTATTCCGGCCGATATGGTTAGCAAAAATCAAGTTAAAATCTTCAAAATCGAAGAGAATAAACATCCCTATGCTGCTAAAGGTGAAGGTGATTCAAAAGTTGTTCGCGAAGGAAACAAAGTACACGTTTACATGACTTCCATTCGTTCTCACTTCTCTCCTGATAATATCGAAGGTATCAAAATGGGCGATGAGGTTTACTTCCACGTTACCAACCTGGAACAAGATTGGGATGTGCCACACGGATTTGCCATTAAAGGTGCAAACAATGCCGAATTACTTATCATGCCAGGTGAAACATCTACACTGAAATGGGTTCCGGATCGTGTAGGTATTCATCCAATGTATTGCACCGACTTCTGTAGTGCGCTGCACCAGGAAATGCAAGGATATGTGCGTGTTTCTCCAGCCGGAAGCAATGTACCATTGAAGTTCAGCCTTGGTAATACCAGCAGTGCAAGTGCGCCAGTAAAATAATTTGTTTGAACATTCAGCAAAAGAGCAGCGTCCTAACAGCGCGCTGCTCTTTTTTGTAATGTCTAATCCCTTTCCAATCAAAGAAAATGTCAACCATTTCAAGAATATTGCTGGGAATTGCAGCTCTTTTACTAATCAGCTCCATTTTCATCCCAATCTGGAGAATAGAATTAGATGCTCCACAATATCCCGAAGGCTTGGAATTGCTTATTTATAGCGATAATATCGGTGGTGACGTCGAAATTATTAATGGATTAAATCACTACATCGGTATGGAAACACTACATACCGAAAATTTCATCGAATTCACTTTATTGCCTTATATCATTGGTGCATTTGCTATTTTCTCCTTATTGGTAGCTCTTGCAAATCGAAAAAAATTGCTATTCACGCTCCTTGCAGCGTTTATCCTGTTTGGTATTTTGGCAATGGTCGACTTCTGGAGATGGGAATACAATTATGGACATAATCTCGACCCTAACGCCGCAATCCAAATTCCTGGGATGTCCTATCAACCACCTTTGATTGGATTTAAACAATTGCTCAACTTCGGAGCTTATTCTGTTCCGGCAATCGGAGGATGGTTATTCATCATCAGCGGTTTGCTTATGCTTGTGGCCGTTCTACTCGAAACAAAATTTAAATCTCTTGTCATGAAAAAGAATGTTGTATTGCCACTTCTCAGTAGCATGGTATTCCTGCTTTTGTCTTGCGGTACCACCGACTCAGAACCTATTAAATTAAACAAAGACCAATGCGAATTTTGTAAAATGACCATTTCCGACGGGCATTTCGGTGCCGAAGTAATTACCAAAAAAGGAAGGGTCTATAAATTTGACGATCTTGGTTGCATGGTCCGTTACACCAAAGCAGGAGACAAAACAGAATTCAAATCGTATTTCGTTAACGATTATAGTCAGGATAACACACTAATAAATGCTGAATCAGCTATCTATGTGTCTTCCGACGAACTCAATAGCCCAATGGGCGGGAATTATGCAGCATTTAGCAACGAAGCTGCTGCCAAAGCATTAGCTGCTAAACTGAAAGGGACAACTACAAATTGGAAAGGAATCATCGAGTAATTGATGGTCAAATCCTTAACATGCTATTTCGTCCTTCTACTTCTGTGTATTGGAAACCTTGATGCAAAACAAATTCATGTCGGGAAGAATCAGGCAATAAAAACAATCAAAGCCGCCCTTGTAGCTTCCGGCCCGCGTGATACCATCATGATTCATTCCGGTATGTACCACGAAGGTAATATCGAAATCACCCAGCCGCTTACAATCATCGGTATTGACCTTCCCATCATCGATGGCGACCGAAAATTCGAGGTCATTTCCATTAAATCCGACTCCGTTACCATCAAAGGTCTGCGTGTTCAACATTCAGGCTACGCCACCCTCGATGACCCGGGAGGCATTAAAATTTACAACGGCTCACACATTCTTATCGAGGAAAACGAACTGTTCGACAATTTTTTTGGCATCTACATCCTCTTCGGGAAGAAATGCCACATCAAAAACAACCGCATCGTTGCCTTTGGCAAAACAGAAGATAGAATCGGAAACGGCATCCACGCCTGGAAAAGCGATAGCCTAATCATCGAAGGCAACGACATTTCAGGTTGCCGAGATGGAATTTATTTCGAATTCGTTACCCACTCACTTGTTTGGAGAAACATCAGCTATAGCAACCTGCGCTATGGCTTACATTTCATGTTCTCTAACAACGATTCATACATCACCAATATCTTTAAAAACAATGGTGCCGGAGTTGCTGTCATGTTCACCAAAGGGGTCAAGATGTTTAACAATACATTCATCGAAAACTGGGGCGATGCTGCCTACGGCCTGCTCCTGAAAGAAATCTCCGATAGCTACATTTTCAACAACAAATTCATTCGAAATACTTCCGGAATTTACATGGAAGGAACCAACCGAATCACCGTCGAAAAAAACGTTTTCGAATCCAATGGCTGGGCTATGCGAATTCAAGCCAGCTGTATGGATAACGATGTAAAACTCAATAATTTCATCGGCAACACCTTCGACATCGGCACCAACGGAACGCTCGTACTCAATAATTTCGACGGCAACTTCTGGGATAAATACGAAGGGTACGATTTAACCAGAGACGGTTTTGGAGATGTTCCTTACCATCCTTTAAGTTTGTTTTCAGTAATTGTCGAGCAAAACCCTCCGGCAATGCTATTATACCGAAGCACCATGGTGTCATTGCTCGATAAATCCGAAAAAGTTTTACCCAGCCTCACACCAGAAAATTTCATCGATAACAAGCCTCGCATGAGAGCATTGCCATTATGATAGAACTTAAAAACATATCTAAAAACTTCGGCAAGCTAAACGTCCTGAACAATATTAGTCTTCAGTTTAATAAAGGCGAATGCATCGCACTCATCGGCCCAAACGGTTGCGGAAAAACCACACTCATCAAAAGCATCCTCGGAATGGTCTTACCAAACAGCGGTGAAATCCTTTTCAATAACCAAAACATCCTCAATAGTGTAGAATACCGAAAAAACATCGGTTACATGCCCCAAATCGGGCGCTATCCCGAGAATATGTCCATCGGGCAGGTAATCGACACCATCCGGCAAATCAGAATGCACGAAACAGCTTCTGATGAAGAGCTGATGGAACAGTTCAAATTACCATCCTTGTTCGACAAAAAAATGCACACCCTTAGTGGTGGAACAACTCAGAAAGTAAGTGCCACAATTGCCTTTCTCTTCAATCCCGATGTGCTTATCCTCGATGAACCAACCGCCGGCCTCGACCCCCTCGCATCCGAAATTCTCAAAGAAAAAATCATCCGCGAAAAAGAAAAAGGCAAACTCATTCTCATCACCTCTCACTTACTCAGCGAACTCGACGACCTCATTACCCACATCATTTACATGCAAGACGGTACTGTTGTATTTCACAAACATATCAACGACATAAAACGCGAAACCGGCGAAGAACGCATCTCTCGCTCCATCGCTCAAATCCTTAGAAAACAAGCAGTATGAATAAAATAGTCAAATTCATATTACTCGATATTCTAAAGAACAAAATCGTTGTCCTTTATACCCTGCTTTTAGCCGTATTTTCCTGGAGCGCATTCGGCATGGAAGACAATAGCACCAAAGGAATTCTTACGCTTCTGAACCTTATCCTGCTCACCGTTCCGCTCATTGCCATTCTGTTTTCTACTATTTACATTTACAATAGCTCCGAATTCATCGAATTGCTTCTTAGCCAGCCAATTAAACGTAAAAAAATCTGGTCAAGCATGTTTGTCGGACTAATCACCAGCTTCATCCTCGCCTTCACCATCGGTGCTGGCATTCCATTGCTCATTTATGCGCCTACAAACGTCGGTTTAATGATGTTCGCCATCGGAATCATCATCTCAGCCGTATTCGTTTCACTCGCCTTTTTAAGCTCCATACTAACGCGCGATAAAGCCAAAGGAATCGGCATCGCCGTGCTACTTTGGATGTATTTCGCTCTCCTCTTCGACGCCCTCGTGCTCTTCCTTACTTTCCAGTTTGGCGATTATCCCATCGAAAAAATGATGGTCGGCATCACCGCAACTTCTCCCATCGATTTAGCCCGAATTATGGTACTTCTCCACCTCGATGTCTCAGCAATGATGGGCTACACAGGCGCAATTTTCAAAGATTTCTTCGGCACACCGCTCGGCTTAAGCATCGCATTTGCACTCTTAGTGCTCTGGATTGCCATTCCCTATTGGATATCGCTCCGCTTATTCAAAACCCGCGATTTATAAATTTTTTGGGCGCCTGAACCGCGCTTTCCGCATTAGTTGCGCTCCGCAAGCTCCGCGCAAGCTAATTTGCTACAATCGCTGGCGCGGGCATTCTCAATCTACTTTAACCAAACGCAAGGCTTTCTCAAATCCGCCATGCACTATGCGCACAAAATAAATTCCTGCCGCAGCAGAGCCCAAATCCAGATTTATTTCAAAAGTATCTTCGGGAACAATTATTTGCTGGCTGAACAGTAATTGTCCACTTGCCGAGAATACGCTAATTCCCGTGGTGCCATCTTTCATTCCGGTTAGTTTAAGCTTGCTCAGGCTTCTTGTAGGATTGGGATACAACAAGGCTTCTTTACCGCCTACCTGCAAACCGCAGGGATTTATCTGAGAACGTCCGCGGCTTGAATCTGAATTTTCAACACTCGTTGCAGCGGGATACCAAACATCCGCTTCCTGATTGCTGGTTTCGCTAACGCAGGCTAATAAAGGCTTGAGTTGGTTGAGGTTGAAAATTTTACGCGATGCCAGTAATGGAATGGTGTCTTTTTTATGAGGCGGTAGAAGTTTACCTCCAAGAATGAAACTGGAACGCCCATAATCATCCAGAGTTAATTTTATCTTTTTTCCTTTAATATTTACATACGATTCATGTCCATGATACAAGCCGCAGCTTGCGAATTGCCCACCGCCTGAATCAATTTTCCTGGGCACAATAAAATAATTGGTGTGTACATCCTGTGTCGAAATCCCTTTTATTTTATCGTTTTGCCATAAACTAATAAAGTATTGCGATTCCCGCAATGAAGTGTTCAACTGATAGCCGTCTACATTAACGGTATCGTTGAATGCACCTACAATCAGGCAATTACCGTCGTTGTCGAAACAAAGCGATTGCGCTGTGAATGTGGTTCCGTAGTCACCTTGCTCCTCATATCGGGCAAAGTTGAGGTCTCCATCGGGCGAGAGCCCGAAAAAGAAAAAAGAATTACCCGATTTATATTCGAATTTGCTTTGCTGAATAATATTAATTCCGTCGCCCAGAACGCATTCGAAACTGTAGGAACCACAAGCAAAAATATTCCCGTAATCATCAATTTTAATCTCAGTTATTTGCTGCGCATTCTGCCCTCCGGCTTTAAAAGACCAGAGTAACTTACCATCAGGGGAATATTTGGCTATGTAGGAGTCCAGCCCATCCATGTAACTATCATTTACCAAAGAATCAGTTTCAGTTAGCCGAACACACTTTACGAAATTGCCATATCGGTAATAATTATTTTGCTTATCGGTAATTATTTGAATTCGCGGAATGTATGAGGAGCCAAAGCGATCACTAAAAATATCTTTCCTTATAAATTCTCCTTTTTCATTTAGAATTAATACAAGTTCTTTTTCCTCATAACGTTTATCGCGGCTTACAGTATCAATAATTTCATCCTCGTATTTAAGCCAGTTTTTATGGTAAAGATCTATTCTGGTTTCATTATTTGAATTGGAAGTTATACTAAGACCTTCGCCCCAGGGCGTGTGAAACGGTGTTGCCCAAAGTAATTCTCCTTTGCTTGTAAATCGGGCACCATATACATAAACCGGCCTGTGGTATTCATCACGGTTTTTATCCCTTCCAAAATTTATTTTATTCTTTATTCCATTTATGGTAACCACCCCGTCGGCAAAGCCTGTAATGAGAATATCGCCGTTGGGTGCCAGCGAAATATCATTTATTCTGTTATCGAAAGCACTTTGCATGGCAAGTGCCCATACCGCTTTACCGTGTTTGTCGAGCTTTAATAATAATCCGTGAACATGCGGCGCAGGGGGCAACTGGAGTTTTAAATCTTTAATTTCAAGCCTGCCACTGTAATTGGCACTTACGTAGGTTGAGCCTTCGTTGTCAACCACCAGATCGGTTATATCAGCGTCCTGAAACCCATCCAGAATATACACCCACTCTGCTTCGGGAATCTGGGATATCAAGGGGGAATAAAGAAAGGAAAAGGTAAGAAAAAGTAAAATGGAGCAATACTTCATACACAGTTTTAAAATGAGGCAACCAATAGATTAAAACGCAAAAAATGTTCAGTTATTTATTATTTGTGCGAATCAATTTACATCACCCGTAAAGCACTCTGAAAGCATCTTCAATTTTGCGTACCGGAATAACCCGGATACCAAATTTGTCAGCCTGTAAGCCTTTCATATTATACTCCGAAATCAGAATCTGATTAAATCCCATTCGCGCCGCTTCGGCTATTCGCTGTTCAATTCGCCCTACCGGGCGGATTTCTCCGCTTAGTCCAACTTCGCCCGAAAAACAGGTTTTTGGGGGAACCGGCATGTTTAAATCGGATGAAAGAATAGCACAAATAACGCCCAGGTCAACTGCCGGGTCTTCGGTGCGAATGCCCCCGGTGATATTTAAAAATACATCCTTTTGGCCCAATTTAAATCCGCAACGCTTTTCTATAACAGCAAGCAGCATATTCAGGCGTCGCAGGTCGAAACCGGTACCGGAGCGTTGCGGCGTACCGTAAACTGCGGTGCTAACTAAAGCCTGCGATTCAATTAGCATAGGTCGCGCACCTTCCATGGTTGCCGAAATGGCAATTCCCGAAAAGGGTTCATCCAATTGAGAAAGCAGAACCTGAGATGGGTTGTTTACCGGACGGAGTCCTTCGCCTGCCATTTCGTAAATACCCATTTCGGCGGTTGAGCCGAAGCGGTTTTTTACCGAACGTACAATGCGGTAGAGGTGATGCCGGTCGCCTTCGAACTGAAGAACCACATCAACCATGTGCTCCAGAATTTTGGGTCCGGCAATCTGACCGTCTTTGGTGATGTGCCCAATCAGAAATACGGGCGTATTGCTTTCCTTCGCGAAGCGAAGTAACTCTGCCGTGCATTCCCGAATTTGTGAAACGCTGCCCGCCGCCGATTCTATCATCGAAGTTTCTAAAGTTTGAATAGAATCGATAATTAATAATTGCGGTTGCACTTG
>JAGQVC010000068.1 GCA_020438185.1 Bacteroidota bacterium | reverse complement strand
GTCGTCATGCTTTCGTCTTTTTTTATTGATTCCAATTCAACATTGTTGCATTTGCTACCAAATTGGCAAATATCGAGGAATCATGGATACTGAGTCACAATTGAAAGCTACGGCGAATCACCAATGCAATTTATCTCTAATTAAATGCAACTAAGTAACATTTTGCATTTAATTGTACTTTTGCCTTAATGAAGAAATCAGCTGAAGCGGTTTTAAGCTCTCACGGATTAAGGAAAACAGGCATTCGGATGAAAATAATTGACCGATTGCAGGAAAGTGAATTTGCAATGTCTCAGCCAGACCTGGAGCAGGAATTTCAAAAGGAAGCTGACCGGGTAACGATTTACAGGACACTCTATTCATTGGAAGAGAAAGGTGTCATTCATCGTATTATTGATCTCACAGGAGTTTCACGTTATGCAATTTGCGAGGATTCATGCGATTCTCAGCACCATGCCGATGAGCACCTGCACTTTCATTGCCTGAATTGTGGTAATGTGTATTGCCTTCAGGTTCCTGCCCTTCCATCCTACTCGCTTCCGCGAGGATACAAAATTGAAAGCACCCGGTTAAGTGCCGAAGGGACATGTGCTTCCTGCTCTCAATCTTAGGCGGGCGTTCAGACAAGGCATAAAAGTTTATTCAAAATAGTCGATTTTTGTTAGCATGAATACCCGAATCAAACTATGCTTCCTGATTGCATCAGGCTTAATCTTCTCCCATTCTGTTCAGGCTCAGAATCATGCGTGTAAATCCGGACGTGCTGATGCGGCTGCTCTTGATCCCCGGAGTGATACGATCGACATTCTGCATTCAGATATTTTTCTGGATTTGAGTACTTTACCTACTCCGGGATTACAAGCTTCAACACGTGTTGATTTTAGCCCGAAATTAAACGGAGTTAGTACCATTACACTGGATTTGCTTGGATTAACGGTGGATTCGGTTGTTTATGGCAATTCACCGCTCGAATTTAACCAGGAAGAAACCCGGTTTACGGTGGATTTAGCCGAAACTCTGGTACCTGATTCTCCTTACAGCATTGTTGTGTATTATCACGGCGTTCCGCCGGAAGACGCCTCAGGATTCGGAGGCTTTTCATTTTCGGGTGGCTACGCTTACAATATTGGAGTTGGCTTTGATGCCGATCCTCATAATTTTGGGCGTGTTTGGTTTCCCTGTTTCGATAATTTCGTGGAGCGCTGCACCTTCTCGGTGGAAGTGCTTTGTCCATCAAACATGACTTCCTATTGCGGAGGAATTATGGTAAGCGATACGGTTGAGGGCAGTATCCGCCACAGGCGCTGGGAATTGGGACAGGAAATACCAAGTTATCTGGCATCAGTTGCAGTTGCAACTTTTACTGAACTAAACTATACCTGGGAAAGCTTACTTAACGATTCACTTAACGTAAAACTGGTTGCCGTTCCCGGCGATACTACACTTGTTAAAAATTCATTTGTTACACTGGAAGAAATTTTCCACCAGTTCGAAGCTCATTTCGGTCCATACCGTTGGGATCGTGTAGGTTATGTGTTTGTACCATTTGGCGCAGGAGCCATGGAGCATGCAAGCAATATTGCTTATCCGAGAGGATTACTTTCATTCGGCGAAGCCGAAAACAAACACATTATGGCTCATGAACTTTCGCATCACTGGTTTGGTGATCTGGCTACCTGCAGAACAGCCTCCGAAATGTGGCTAAACGAAGGCTGGGCTTCATACTGTGAGCGGCTATACGATGAGTGGCTGGCAGACAGAGCTACATACGACGCTGCAGTTCGCGATAATCACATAGATATGGTTCAGCTTTGCCATGTAAAAGATGGTGGTTACTGGCCTTTGAGCAATGTGCCACATGAATACACGTATTCAACTTCTACATACGAAAGACCTTCGGATATAATCCATACGCTGAGGACTTACATGGGCGACAGCCTCTTTTTTGAAGGAGTGAAATACCACATGAATTTGAATATTTTCAGGGACGTTAGTTCGAACGATTTCCGGGATGCCCTTGAGGCTTCAAGCGGACTGGATTTGCATGATTTCTTTGCAGACTGGGTGGATACTCCGGGTTGGGGAGAATTTATAATTGATTCGCTCGAAAATACCGGTCTTAATACATTTAAAGTGTATTACAGCCAGAACTCAATTGGGAATAACCACATTTACAACAACGTACCATTTGAAATCAGTTTCAGAGGCCCTGCTTTCGAGTTGCATACAACCCAGGCAATACTTAGCGGTCCCTCCGGGTTTGTTGAAGTTCCCGTGCCGTTTGTTCCGGAGTTTGCGAGTTTAAACAGGAACGAATCAATCAGTGAGGCAATGACAGCTGAGGAGCGTTTCATAAAAGCAACCGGCAATGCGAACTGGGCAAATGCACTTGCAGAAATCAATACCCAAACAGTAAACGATTCAGTGTTAATTCGGGTTGAACATCATTGGGTTGCGCCGGATCCAATGAAAGAACCATTTTCGGTGTACCGATTGAGTCCTAACCGTTTCTGGAGAATCGACGGGGTGTTGAACAGCGATTTTGTTGCAAAACTAAAACTAACGTATAACGGCCGCACTTCAAGCACCAATAGTGGCTGGCTCGATAACGAACTCATCGAAGATGAAAACGACCTTGTATTGCTTTATCGCCGTAATCCGGCGGAAGACTGGCGCCCGATAGCTGCAACCAAACAAACATTCAGCAGCACGACCGATAAATTTGGCAATTTCACTGTGGATACCTTGTTACTTGGAGAATACACCTTTGCCGTAATCGATAGCTCATTAGGTTTACAGGAACCGGAGCATCAAGCTGCAGAAAAAACGATTCTTTACCCAAATCCGGCTGGTAGCGAGGTAACGCTTAAGTTTCCGGACAAAACTGCCCGTTTTGTTGAAATTTACGACCTCAGCGGCAGGCAGTATGCACATATTCCTGTATTGAATAAAGCTGAAAAGATTTTAGTAAAAACAGACCAGCTCCCGGCAGGAACATATAATGTTGTCACGCATTTTAAGAATGGTCAGATTTCGACCGCAGGTTTGATTAAGGAATGAGTGCAGAAATTGATTTTCCCGAACCGGGCATACTTGAAGAAATTGTTGAGCCAGAGCTGATTGCCCAATTTGCCAGGCAGGTTGAAGAACGTGCCTATGTTATTGTGCATTTGCGGTTTAAAGCACACCATGAAGATTTTGCAATCAGGGTTTGGCCTACCACCTATCTCATTTCGGGCACAACGCAACACCGCAGTCGATTGATGCATGCCGAAAATTTGAGTATTGCGCCTAACTGGACCGTGGTGAATGAGGGTAAAAACCACGCCTGTACTCTCTATTTTGAGGCCTTACCAAAAGATGTGAGTATTTTTGATCTGGCAGAAATAATTCCCGAACCCGGAGGTTTTTTATTCAAAAACATCATGCGAAATAAGAGCGATGTATACTTGATTGAGGCTTAAGGATTTTCCTCAGACCTCAACTAAATCCTTGAAATCGTAGCGATTTACATCAAACAAATGGGAAGTATGCACCTTTGAAAGTGCCGTCATCATGATTTCTTTCCGGTTTGGAAAATCAGCCTCCCAGTCTTTCATCATTTTCTTGATGTTTTTGCGTTGCATATTTTCCTGCGAACCGCAGAGTGTGCATGGAATAATGGGGAATTGCCTTTCGCTTGCGTACAGCTCAATATCTTCCTCACGGCAAAAAGCGAGTGGTCTTATTACAACGTGGCGGCCATCATCAGTTCGGAACTTAGCCGGCATAGTTTCCAATTTTCCGGCAAAGAACAAATTCAGAAAAAAGGTCTCCAGAATATCTTCGCGGTGGTGACCAAGTGCCAGCTTATTGCAGCCAAGTTCTTCTGCGGCATCGTATAATATTCCCCGCCGCAGGCGTGAGCATAAACTGCACATGGTTTTACCCGGAGCAATTTTTTCTGTGACCACCGAATAGGTGTCACGTTCGTAAATTTTAAAGTTCACACCGGTCTCACTCAGGTATTTGGGAAGCGTTTCTTCCGGAAAACCAGGCTGTTTCTGATCCAGATTAACCGCAATAATCTCGAAGCTGTTACCCATTACCAATTGCATATGAAGCAGCATATCGAGCATGGTGTAGCTGTCCTTGCCACCCGATAAACAAGCCATCACCCGGTCGCCGGGTTCAATAATTCCGAATTTCTCCTGAACATCCCAAACTGCTTTACGAAGCTTCTTGCTCAGCTTTTCAAATTGTTGGTCCCCGTTTTTCACGCTGCAAAAATACGAATCAGAAGCTATTCGCCTTCGGCGGATTTATTGAGCGTAAAATTTATGCACCAGGCTTCGGTTAGGACCACTCAAACGGGCAAAATACAATCCGGATGCACATCCGGCCGGCAGGCCGAAATTAATATTGCTCTGGTTTACCGGCACAGACATGACCTGCCTGCCCATAACATCAATAATCTCCAGGCTTTTAAAGACATCCACCGAAGGTGAACCACAAAAATTCTCGGGCAAAGTAATGCCAAACGCTTTATTGCCAAGTGTTCTGAACTGAATTCCGGAATCGCATTCAACGTTCTTAACAGAAGTTATATCGCCAAGTTCGCTTGCCCAAATCCCTCTGCCGAATGTGGAAATGTAAACCCGATTGGAGGCCACATTGATATCTATATCCGAAACAATCACATTCGGAAGTCCGGCGCTCTGATCACTCCACTCAGCGCTGCCTTCTTCGAGCAAAAACACCCCAGCATCGGTTGCCAGAAGTAAATTTCCTCCCGAAGGGAGATATACCGCACGATTTACAGGAAAATTAGGCAGGTTAAATGAAATATTCTGCCAGCTTTGACCTGCATTGGTGGTTCTGAAAACCTTGATGCCATCAACAAAACCACCAAGCGTCAAAACAATTTCGGACGAATTGCTTCGGTTAACTGCCACCGAGGTGTAATAAAGCGAATCGGGCAAACCGTTAGTTATATCAAGCCATGCAAAGCCTCCGTCTACGCTGCTGTAGACTTTAGACTGGACATTCTCGAAATAATTGATTCTTGAAGTGGCAATGAGCTGGTCACAGTTACTTCCGAAGACATCCAAAGATGTTAGCGGTTGACCAGAGAAATCAGGAGTTCCAAGAGGTTCCCAGAATACACCCCAGTCAAAGGATGCAAATACAGACTGAAACCCGGTAAACATTAAAAAATCATTCGATTGCGTTATACAACCGGTGATTGGAGTGGTCCATTCGGCAACTTCAAACGCATCATCGGCTGTAAACACATTAAAATCCTGATTGGCACCGTCGCCGGTCTGGAAAATAACGCCATACTGAGCAGCCCCGATTATATTCTGATCATCGAAGGGGTTCAACAAACAATCCATCCCGTCGCCCCCGAAAATAGACCTCCATCCAAAGCCATCGTAATACATGGTAGCATTATCCTGTGCTCCGGCAATTACCCGGTCATCGTTTAATTTGGATGATGAAACTCTGTAAAATGAGCTTATTTGCATACCGTCGCCTAAGTTGGTCCACTGACTTGGCCAGGGAATCCCATTGTTGGCATCATCCCAGTTTTGACTGATTATCAGGGATGTTTTATATAATCCGCCATCATTGCAGATGAAATATTCGTCGGTTAATGGATGTTGCGTAAAAAAATGCTGATCGGCATGAACGGTTTCGCCATAATACAAGGTCCAGTGGCTGACCGGGTCGAAACTTACTCCGCCATTCGAAGACATGTACAAATTAACGCCACCGGCATATACGAAATCAGAATTGTCTTTATCAACATGCAACACAAGATCGTATGTTCCCTGTCCGCCCGGGTTTTGCCCCTGCCCGCCTTCCAGAATATTAAGTAATTGCGGAAGTTCAAACCAGGACTCACCGGCATTCAATGACTTGTAAAGTGATTCCAAACCACTTTCAGGGTCAACTGTGATTGCATAAAGAATATCCGGATTACTTTCTGATATAGCCAGTTTGATTCGTTGAACGACACCGGTATTTGGAATTCCTGTGTTTAGTTCCACCCAGGTTTGCCCAAAGTCCGGTGATTTGTAAACGGACGCGTAACCCTGATTTGAACTCAGAAGCCAGCCCGAGGCAGCATAAACAATATTAGGTTGAAGAGGATCCTGCACCAAATCCCAGAACAATGTGTCCAGAACCTGAGTCCAGTTTTGACCTGAATCATCGGAACGGTACATTCCGGAAACGCCACATGCGAGTACCTGATTGGTTTGCTCAGGATGTACAAGAATTTTCCTGATTAATGAAGCATCAGCGTCGGTAACGTCAAATTGAAGGGAAGTTTGCTCCCAGGATTGACCGCCGTCAATCGTTTTAAAAACACCCATCCCGTAATGTGCAAACCGATATCGGTTATCGAGAGCTAACCCGATTCCGATATACTCAAAGTCGCATAAAGAAATGTAAATTTCATCAGGATTGGAGGGGTTTACAGCTATGTCGCTCACTCTGGTGAGCGGAAGGTTATCGGTGAGTGGAATCCAATTCTGGCCTCCATCTTCAGTTTTCCACAAGCCACCCTGAGCTACGCCTACCCAAAATATTTGTGAATTTGCAGGATGAAAAGCAATACAATTGATACGGCCAATGCCGTTCTCGGCATAACCGGTGAAGTTTTCCGGAACATAATCAGGTCCGTAAGGCGTCCATAAACCTTCGAAGGCTGAGGATTTTTTCGCTGAGCGTTGAGCCCTGTAACGAAACAATTCCTGAGGATTGCCGGGGTTACCAGAGCCGTCTGTTCTGGTTTCCCATTCATTTAGCCTTCGGCTGATGTATTTCCAGTGCCGTGTATTTTTCAAATCGGCAGTGTCAGCCCAGGAGTCAAAGCTATGCTGTAGTTCGGGAAGAGTTAATCCATTCTCCGATTGAGGAATGCGGAAACTTTGAGCTTGTATAACACTGTTTAACAGGAGGATGATTGCAATAAACCTCATGAATAAATAATTTGAGGCAATTTACATCAATCCTTGAAGCTATTAAAAGCGATGTTAGTATTCGAGTAAGGATATAATTGCGTCTTTCACCTTTTCCGAATTAGGAATCATGGTTTGCTCTAGTGTCGAATTGAGTGGAATCGCGGGCATGTTCTCCGAACCAATCACACGGACAGGCCCGTCCAGCTGCTCGAAACAATTCTCCTGTACAAGGCCCGCAAGTGAACGTGCAAAGCTGTTGTTGACAGGTTCTTCAGTTACAATGAGGCACTTACCGGTTTTGCGAACAGAATTGAATATGGAGGCTTCATCCAGCGGGTATAAGGTTCGCAGGTCAATTATTTCAATCCGGTCGCGCATTTCAGAACTGGCATTAAGTGCCCAGTGAACACCCATTCCGTAAGTGATAACAGATAAACAGGATTTATCGGACTTTTCTTCTATTGCCTGAGTTATTGCAGCTTTACCTAAAGGCAAAATATAATCTTCGGCTGGCAGCGTTGTTCTTGCAGCTTCTGTTCCCTTTACTTTCGACCAGTACAAGCCTTTGTGTTCAAGAATTACCACCGGATTTGGGTCGTGATAAGCTGCTTTAATCAATCCTTTCAGGTCGGCTCCGTTGGATGGATAAACGATTTTGATT
>JAGQVC010000067.1 GCA_020438185.1 Bacteroidota bacterium | reverse complement strand
TCTGGCAGGCGAAGATCTTTACCGCGAATTCAACGGCTTCGCCGCAATTTTTATCATCAGTAACGAAGCCAACGGTTTAAGCTCAGTTCTGGAGCCGCTTATCACAAGCAAAGTTCATATACCATCGCCAACCGGTTCAGCCGAATCTTTAAACGCAGCAACCGCAGCAGCAGTCCTGTTGGGAGAATTAACACGAAGGCAACTCACAGGACAGCTTAAATGAATCGAATAATTTATTTTTGAACCGTGTATAAAAGTCTGCTGCGTCCCCTGTTTTTCTTATTCCAGCCCGAAAAGGCGCATAAAGTAACCATGGGATTGCTTCGGTTTTTTATGGTTATTCCCTTTGTCGACAGACTTTGTCTGGCGTTTTCACTTGGCCGGAAATCGGCTCTGCGTTTCGATAAAAAAGGAATTCGTTTCCCCAATCGCATTGGTCTTGCTGCCGGTTTCGATAAGGATGGCAAATACTTCAGGGAGCTTAAAAATCTGGGTTTTGGTAGTATCGAAGTGGGTACCGTTACGCCGCGCCCGCAACCGGGTAATCCGGCTCCGCGTTTGTTTCGCCTGCCGGCGGATGAAGCCCTCATCAACAGAATGGGTTTTAACAACGAAGGGGCCGAAAGCCTGCGGGCCAGACTCGAAAAAAGGCCTGATTCACTCGTGATTGGCGGCAACATCGGCAAGAATAAAGACACACCCAACGAATCGGCAGTTGACGATTACCTGACTTGCTTCAGAGAATTAAAAGACGTGGTTGATTATTTCGCAATCAACGTGAGTTCACCTAACACGCCCGGCTTGCGCGCCTTGCAGGAAAAAGAACCCTTGCAGGAACTTATCCGCGCTGTGCGAGAAGAAGCCAGGCATCAGGAAGCGGATCAGCCCATATTATTGAAAATCGCCCCGGATCTGACCCAAGAACAACTCGACGACATCATCGAAATTGTAAACAATACAGGCCTCGATGGCGTTATTGCCACTAATACAACCATCGCCCGGAACGGGTTGAAAACAAGCAGCGATACAATTGAACAAATTGGAGCCGGAGGATTGAGTGGAAAACCGCTGAAACACAGAGCTACAGAAGTGATTGCGTACTTGCGCGAACATCTTGGCGACGAAGCACTCATAATTGGTGCAGGCGGCATTGCCAGCGCAGCCGACGCGATGGAAAAAATAAATGCCGGCGCTGATATCGTTCAGGTTTACACCGGGTTTATTTATGAAGGTCCTGCATTAATCAGGGCTGTAAACCGAATGATGCTGAAGGAAAGCTTATGATGTTTATTACCGAATGTCCCCGCGATGCCATGCAGGGGATTCACCAGTTTATACCAACCGAAACTAAAATTGATTACCTGAAAAGCCTCATTGATGCAGGCTTTCCAATGATTGATGCCGGAAGTTTTGTTTCGCCTAAGGCCATTCCGCAAATGGCCGATTCAAACGAAGTTTTTGATGCAATTGGCGAGATTAAAAATGAAACGAAACTGCTTGCCATTGTTGCAAATCCGCGCGGTGCTGCCGATGCCGTCGCTCACGACAATATTTCCTTTCTGGGTTATCCGTTTTCGGTTAGCGAAACCTTTCAAAAACGAAACACCAACGCCGGAATTGAAGAATCGCTGCTGCGTGTCGAAGAAATACAAAACATAGCGATTAAGTCGGGCAAAACCCTTCTGGTTTATTTGTCCATGGCTTTTGGCAATCCTTACGGCGATCCCTGGTCACCCGAATTGGTTACCGGCTGGGCTTCCCGCATTGGCGGGATGGGAATTTCACATCTGGCACTTGCCGATACAACCGGTATGTCCGATACCCAAAGTATTCATTCTCTGTTTTCTGTGATCATCCCTGCGCTGGCGCAGATAAATATTTCAGCACACCTGCACGCCCGTCCGCACGAAGTGCAGGAAAAAACAGAAGCAGCCTGGCAGGCCGGATGCCGCAGATTCGATACCGCCCTGAAAGGCTTTGGCGGTTGTCCGATGGCAGGCGACGAGCTAACCGGCAATATGGCAACCGAAGAAGTACTGGACTGGTGTCATAAAAACCAGATTGAAACCGGCGTAAGCAGCAGTAAATTAGCTGTTTCGATGGATAAAAGCTCCAAAATATTCAATACCTTTCACTAATTATTCTGCGTTTGTTTTTATGCGACAGCTTTTCTTGTTTTTGCTATTTATTGCTTCAATGTCTGGTGTAAGCGCAGCCGACTTTGTTGAAGGTGATTTGTATGTGCGTTTGAATTCCTCTTTTCAGGCACCCGAATCTCCTGAAGCCCCGGCAGATGCAAAGGCTTTTTTGGAAGAATTTACCGGTGAATATAGTATTACGCGTGTTCGCGCTGCATTTTATATGGTTGAAGGCGATCTGGCTAATACCTACCGGATAAGCTTCGACCAATGGAATCGGGCTGATGAATTTATTTCGGTTTTGCAAAACAGGGTAGAAGTCGTTTATGCTGAAAAAATCCCGCTTTCGGTGCGTCACGATTTTCCAAATGACTTAGGTTCAAATACAAGCGGCAATAACGGACAGTATTATTTGTACAAAATTCAGGCTCCTGCCGCATGGGATATTGTTCCTGCAGGAAGCAGCAATATTAAAGTTGCCATTGTTGACGATGCTTGCCAGACCACACACCCTGAGCTGGCAGGCGTAATTGATGAATCGTACAATGTAGTGGCAATGACAACCGATGTAGAGCCAACTTCTCCTGCATGGGATCACGGGACCTTTATTGCCGGATTAATTTCGGCCAGAACCAACAATAACGAAGGGATGGCTTCACTGGGCAGGGGGCTCGGGCTTTATCCAATCCGTATTACCGATGCCACCAACCCGGACAGTCCGGTAGCCGGCTACGAAGGAATTGCCTGGGCCGTTTCTCAAGGTGTACAGGTAATTAATATGAGCTGGGGCGAGCAGATTCCCAGCCAAACCGGGTTATCAACAGTGATTAATGCTTACAATGCCGGTATTGTGCTGGTTGCTTCAGCGGGTAACGATAATACCAGTAATACGAGCTATCCTGCCGGTTATCCGCATGTTATCAGCGTTGCGTCCACAACATCCACCGACACTAAGTCGCCATTTTCGGCTTACGGAAGCTGGATCGACATTTCAGCACCGGGTTCTCAAATCTGGTCTCTGGCACCCGAAAGCACGTATTCGGTCAAAAGCGGTACTTCCTTTTCGGCGCCTCTTGTTGCTGCTACCGCAGGATTAATGCTTACGCTCAATCCGGACCTGTCGGTCGAAGAGCTTACCAATTGCCTCATCGCCTCAGCAGATAATATCGACCTTTTTAACCCGGATTATATCGGCTTGCTGGGCAGCGGCCGGCTCAATGTGAAAAGTGCACTTGAATGTGTTTCTGCAGGCATTTCACAGTATGAAGCCTGGCTTACTTCTGTAATTTCTCCGGCTGTAAGCTCCTGCAATCCCTATCCCGACCAGCAGGTGAGGGTGTTCAACAACGGGCAATCTACCATTACATCGCTGGAATTATTCTGGCAGCTCGATGCAGATTTTCCGCAACCATACAGCTGGACTGGAGAAATTGTACCCGGAGATGCTGTAATAATTGACCTGCCTGCTTTGAATGCTTCAATCGGAAGTCATGTCCTTCGGGTTAATATTTTGCAGCAAATCAACGGCTCCGAGCTGGATAGTTACATGGCGAACAACGAAATAGTCTTCCCGTTCGAGGTCCTCAACCCTGCAGGGCAGTTACTTCCCTTCACCGAAAATTTTGAGTCGGGTGGCTTTAGCAACGGAGGATGGACAAACGAGAATCCCAACACGGATTTCGGTTGGGAAATAGCTGTTACTTCTGGAACGGTTCCGGGAAGTAAATCAGCGAGACTGCCTTATTACATTGATTTTGAGACGGGATCAAGAGATTATCTGGTTTCTCCAACTTTTGACCTGAGTGCCGATTCAAATGTGACGCTCAGCTTTGAGTATGCGTATCAGCAGCGTACAACCGGATTGAGCGATACCTTAATCGTTTCCGTTTCAACGGATTGCGGGCAAAACTGGATTCGGTTATTCACCGGCTGGGAAAATGGTTCCAACAGTTTTGCCACACAAGCGCTTTCGGGTTCGTTCTTTTTACCACAGCTACCCGAACAATGGTGTTTTGCTTCTCCTTTACACAATTGCGTCGATCTCGATTTATCGGCATTTGACGGAATGACCGGAGTCCGGTTCAGGTTTGAGGGAGCAAACAGCGGCGGCAACAATATATACATCGATAATATTAATCTGCATAGTTTACATACAGACAATCCGCCTATAGCGGGATTTTCGGCCGAAGGCAGCCGGGTAATCTGTGTAGGTGAGGAGGTAATTTTTCAAAACACATCCTTATACCAGCCCGATACCTTACTTTGGTTTTTTCCGGGCTCTGGTATTGACTCATTAATTTCCGGTCAACCAACTATAAGCTATTCTCAGGAAGGTGTTTACGATGTTACTCTGGTCGCCTGGAACGCTTTCGGAGCGGATACTCTGGAGCAACCGGCTTATATCACTGTTATTCCTCCACCGGCAGTTTCAGCTTCAGTAGAACCCGATTCAGTTTGTCAGGGTAATTCTGCAACCATTACTGCCACCGGAGCAGATTTATACTACTGGCCTTCGGCTCCAACCTTACCGGCCGTGTTTGCAGAACAGGTAAACGTAGCTCCATCCAATTCAGCAAATTACATGGTAATTGGTTTTAACAACGGTTGCACCGATACTGCCTCGTCGCATTTAACCGTGGTACCGCCGCCAACAGCACCGGTTATTACAACTCAGGATACGATTTTAATATCCACACCTGCACCTGCGTACCAATGGTATGTGAACGGAAATCTGATTGAAGGTGCTACAGAACAGCTGCATGTACCGCAGGTTAACGGGAATTACAACGTGCGTATTTACAATGAGTTTGGCTGTTCTTCGGTTTCAGCACCCGCTAACGTTGTTTGGGTTGGAATTGAGAATCCGGCTAAAGGGAATTATTCCATTTTCCCGAATCCTTCTTCGGGCGAAGCCCGGATTAACAGTCCTTGCAACATGGAAAGAGTAGAGGTGTATTCGGTTTCCGGCAAACTGGTTCAGCGCTTCGATAAAATCAATCAGCAAAGTTTTGAGCTGAAACTCAGGGAACCTGCTAAAGGGGTGTTTATCGTGAAAATATTCTCCTGCGAAGGTTTGGTATCGATACCCTGGGTTCTGGAATAATCAGCGGTTTTGCAGCACCATTCCGGAAAGCTCTTTCCCAATGAGGGAGCCGATTGCAACACCCATTCCGCCCATTTTTACACCCGCAAATAAACCGGGTTCCAGCTGCTTAACAATAGGGAAGCGATTTTCGCCCAAACCCAGCGTACCGGCCCAGCGGTGATCAATCGAATAGTTTGTTTCGGGAATTATCACGCGCTGCAGCAGGTCTTCCAGTGTTTCCTGCACTTCACGGGTAATTTCCTGCTCGTATGTTGTTTCCGCCTGCCTGAATAAATGCCTTCCGCCTCCCAAAAGAATTCTGTTTCCAACGTTACGGAAATAAAAATAGCCCTCATCAAGGTGGAATGTCCCCTTCACTTTTAAATCCGGAATTGGGGAAGTAACCAAAACCTGGGCACGTCCCGGAACCACTTTAAGCTCCGGAATAAGCTGCGATGCAAAGGCATTGGTTGCAATCACAACCTGTTTTGCCCTGAACTTCAGGTTTTGACTGCTCGCTATTTCCCACATTTCGTTTTGCAAACCAATGCCGGTTATTCCGATTCCCATCAAAATATCCACACCAAGTTCCTGCACCTTGCAACGCAGGGCATTCATCATTTTTCCTGTGTGAATGCTGCCTTCCAGCTTGTTAAGAATCAATTGCCCAACTTCATTGAAGCCAAACGAATCAATCTGATGCGAAGCATCGGAATAAACAGCTGAAACACCACAAAGCTCCAACATAAATTCATTCATTTTTGGCAAAATGGCAAGGCTCCTTTTCAGGCTGTTGTCGTTGCCCGTTCGAAACAGTTCATATCCGCCGCAGGCGCTGTATTCAATGGCATCGTCGCCCAGTATTTTTCTTAAATTCTGTAATCCGTCAAAGCGCTTTTTCACCAGTCTGAACACTTCATTTTCAGGCATTGTTTCAAAATCATCGGCCAGTTCCGAAAGACTGCCAAAACAGGCAAAGCCGGCGTTTTTTGTACTTCCTCCCGAAGGGAGAATGCCCCGGTCAATTAAACGAATTTTAAGAGATGGAGCAGCCAGCTTAAGTTCCAGCGCCGTGCTCAGTCCTACGATACCGACTCCGGTAATCAGCACATCGCAGACCTCCGCGGCCATTTCCTTTTCCCAGAAACTTAAATTCATGATTGAATAATTACGAGTAAATTAAAGTTGTTAATGACAAATATTGAAGCATTGATGTTTTTAGCGATGTGGATTATACAAAAAGCTAAAGTCAGGATTTATTCCTATTCATTTCTTTTACCCGGCATAAATTTACCGCTGTTATAATCGGATTATATAATTAAATAGGACCGAAATGTAAAAATAAGGTGATTTAAAACATTCTAAATAGTACATTTGTATTGAAATAGTGTTTTTTATGAAAGAGTTAAGGCTTATTCCTACCGAAAAGATAATTGAAAGATTACGCTATGAAAATCCCTGGTGGAAGAGCCGGGCGTTACCGGAACCATATTCAGTTATTGAAAAGCGCCTTTATTTCGATTTGTTCTTTCCTTTTGTAAAAGAGAAAGAAATCCGACGCGCGCTGGTTTTATTGGGACCAAGACGGGTTGGCAAGACTGTTATGCTTTTTCAGACTATTGGAGAATTGATAAAGGAAAACGTAAGTCCACTTAAGCTAATATTTGTTGGGATTGATAACCCTGTTTATATTCAACTAAGCCTGCAGGATGTACTTGACTTATGTAAGGAGGCTTTGAAGCATGAAGATCTCAAAGGGTGCTACGTCTTTTTTGATGAAATCCAATATCTTAAAAATTGGGAAATTCATCTCAAAGTGTTGGTAGACACTTATCCTGATACCAAATTTATTGTATCCGGTTCGGCAGCTGCAGCTTTAAAGTGGCACAGCACCGAAAGCGGAGCAGGTCGTTTTACTGAATTTATGCTGCCACCACTTACATTCCAGGAATACCTTCATTTAAAAAAACTGGATCATCTGATTTATCAGGATCAAATTTTTTATGGCTCAAAAAGTTATTCCTATTGCCTGAGTCGCGACGTAAAAGCTTTGAATAAAGAATTCATCCATTACCTGAATTTTGGCGGTTACCCGGAGGTCGTCTTTTCGGAAAAAATTCAATCTGATATGAGCCGCTACATAAAGAACGATATTGTTGATAAAGTTTTGTTGCGCGATTTGCCCAGCTTGTACGGTATAAAAGATGTGCAGGAATTGAATCGTTTTTTTACATACATCGCTTACAATACAGGGAACGAGTTTTCATACGAACGCATGTCGAAAGAAAGCGGCATTCAAAAAGATACATTAAAAAAGTACCTTGAATATCTTGAAGCTGCCTTTTTAATCAAAGTCCTCAATAAGGTAGATTTAAATGCAAAGCGCCTTAAGCGAGTGACGAGCTTCAAAGTCTACCTGACCAATCCTTCATTGCGTAC